>NZ_JBHIPD010000011.1:0-79948 GCF_042195865.1 Bartonella sp. AP36NXGY
GCGGCATTAGAAGGACAAAATACCACAACACATTTCGGTCTTGTAGGCACCTATGGGCGGCTGTCTTTCACTCCAAAGGACATAGCGGATGCCAGTAAGAACACATTGGATAAATGGTCACTAACAGCTTATGGCAGCGTGCAGCATGACAATGGTTTCTATATGGATACACTGTTATCCTATGGAATTCTAAAAGGAGATATCGGCAATGCTATCATTGGCAAAACCGCAAAATTGCAAAATGCCAAAATGTTGAGTATCTCCACCACTGTTGGCAAAGAGTTTGCAACCGGAATGGAAAGTTTAACATTTGAGCCACAAGCACAAATTGCCTATCAACATTTGATGTTTAATACCATTGAAGATGCTGATAATTTTACCGTTGATATGAAAAATCCTTCTCAATGGTTAGTACGCATTGGTGGACGTTTGACAAAAACCATTTCCACTGAAAACAACCGTCCGATGTCTTTCTATGGAAAAGTAAACTTGATCAAAACCTTTGGTGATGATAGTACCATTCATATTGGCAGAGATTTTGACCTTGATCCTATGGGACCTGCAATTGAAGGCGGCGTTGGCATCAATGCACAACTCTCCCACAATTTCTCGCTTCATGGTGATGTAAGCTATCAACAAAAGCTTCAGAAAACTGGTATAAGTGGTGCAAGCTTTTCAGGTGGTATACGCTATCAGTTTTAAGGAAAGGAAATTCTTCTCGGAACCTCTTATTTTAAGCAGAGCAGCCTGTGCCCTACATGAGAAGGAAAGCACATGTACAAGCGTATGAGACTGAAAAAAGTGTAAAAGCGAGCGTTGCTTTCCCGTTCGTTTGCACAGAAAGGCTGCACAACTCTGTATTGTGCAGCTTTTTTAATTTTCTATAATATTATGTAGCCCTTTTGTTGATATTACCTCTTGTAAATAAACCCTGCTTTTCTTTTCTGCTAAAGTCCTTTTTATTCCTTAAAGAAACCTCTTTCTTCTTCATGCAGTAGATGTACTAGCTTTTCTTTAAAGGAATTCCCTTCACCTCTTTACGGCAGAAGATCTGCTGCAAAATACCTTTTTGCGCAGAAAATCCAATCAGGCATAACAAACATAACACAATGCTTTGTACTCAATTTATCTAAAATGCTCAGGAAATCATAAAGAAGAGCTAAAGCTTTATCAATCATCATAAGTATTATTTAAGTATATACATAAATATATTTTAGATATACAGAAAACAAATATTAAATTCATTATGTGATTGAAATTATAATAGTTTATATTTAATAATTTGTTTTATAAATTATAAATTACATAGTTATTTACAAAATAAAAAACCATTTAATAAAAATTTATTATAGAATACAAGTAAATAATAAATTTACTATATAAATGTAAAAATAAATAAAGTATAAAATTATATAAATATTTTATATAAAAGTTAAAATAATATAACCTCCCGATGAAAATTGTGTGTTCTTTATCCTTTTTATAAGCGGGGAGAGAATATGCGGAGGCTTATAAGTTAAGGAAAATCTTCATGTCTAAAAAATTTTTACTATCCTGTACAGCTGTTGCGACAATCGCGCTGTTTAATGCTCATACTAATGTAAAAGCCGAAAAAATCTTAATGAATTTTCATGGAATAACTGAGGAAGCATCCAACTTCACTGTTGGCGGTATAATAGTGATAAAAGGTAGTGGAATAATTGGAAAAAATTTAGCAATAATTCACGACAGCAAAAACATGGAGGACGACTGGTTGAGCACTGTACGCATTATCGAACCTAATAGCTTTCTTGACTTATCAGAATCAACGATTAAGGCTAAAGAAATCGGTGTGATGGCAACAGACGGTGGTATAATAAAAATGAATGCAGTAGGTATTATTGCTCCTACAGTAGGCTTATTTCTCGAAGATAGCAAAAGTGATAAAAACAAGCTGAAAAATGTGACAATAACGAGCAGTAAAGATGACTTAATGGAAAAAGGAATAGCTCTTTATAAGGAAAGTAAAGTCATCTTGGAAAACGTAACAGTTACTCAAGTAAAAGTGGGTATAGAAGCGTTGGATAATTCTCAAACAACGGTATCAGGAGGATACTTTAATGCAAAAGAGCATGGAATATACGCTGGTACAGGCTCTACAATTACTTTAAAGAACAATGTTACAGTGTCCTCTGATGAATATGGCCTCAATGCAAATGGTGCACAATCCAAAATCACGATGATTGGGGGAACTGTAACTGGGAAAAAAATGCATTAGTTGCAGCAAATAGTGGATATATTGATGGCATAGATACCACTCTAATGGCAGATGGCAATGGAAAAGGTGCATGGGCTAACGGCCCCAACAGTACAATTGAATTGCATGGCAATACAACAATTAAAGAAGCTGCAATCGGACTTGAGGCAAACAGTGGTGTCATTCAAATGACAGGAGGATCTATCACTGTTTCCGAGACAGGGGCTTCTTTTGAAAACAGCAAGAGTGACAACAACAAGTTAGAAAATGTCGTGATAACAAGCAGCAGCAATGATAAACCGATAACCACAGGTGTAAGTGCTGATAAGGAAAGCACGGTTACTTTAAAAAATATCACCGTTAAGAACGCACAAAAGGCTCTCTTGGCTAATGATAATTCCCAAATAACGGTAACGGACGGCGGTTCCTTTGGCGGTGAGGTACAAGCCAAGCAAGGCAGCACAATTACTTTAAATGAGAATGTTATAGTAACATCTGAAAATAATGGGCTTCATGCAGATGGTGAACAATCTAAAATCACAATGACTGGAGGAACTGTAAAAGGGCAAAAAAGTGCTCTGTTGACAGAAAATGCCGGATATATTGATGTCACAGATATCACTCTCACCACAGATAACAAAGGAACTGGCGCAAAATCCATTGGTCCTAACAGCATGATTAATTTGCATGATAATGCAACCATTAAAGAGGCTATCATCGGACTTGAGGCAAAAGACAATGGTATCATCCAAATGACAGGAGGATCTATCACTGTTTCCGAGACAGGGGCTTCTTTTGAAAACAGCAAGAGTGACAACAACAAGTTAGAAAATGTCGTGATAACAAGCAGCAGCAATGATAAACCGATAACCACAGGTGTAAGTGCTGATAAGGAAAGCACGGTTACTTTAAAAAATATCACCGTTAAGAACGCACAAAAGGCTCTCTTGGCTAATGATAATTCCCAAATAACGGTAACGGACGGCGGTTCCTTTGGCGGTGAGGTACAAGCCAAGCAAGGCAGCACAATTACTTTAAATGAGAATGTTATAGTAACATCTGAAAATAATGGGCTTCATGCAGATGGTGAACAATCTAAAATCACAATGACTGGAGGAACTGTAAAAGCAAAAGAAGCTGCATTTGTCTTAAAAGATGGCGGATATATTGATGTCACAGATATTTCTGCGAAAGCACAGTGCAATGGGATAAGCATTGATGACTCCAAAAACGATCAGACTTCAAGAATCAACCTGACCAATACAAACCTTTTTGTCGAAGATGGAACGGGTATTGTTGCCAACAATTCATCAAATGGTAAACTCAACCTCAAAGATTCAAAAATCAGTGCCGACAGGTTATTCGTGGGTATAACTCATGATACGCCAAAACCTGATCAAATCTTTACACTCACCGCAGAAAACTCTCTCTTACAGGGGGGAGTAAGAAATGACGAAAACAGCAGAACAACTTTCGATCTCAAAAACGATACAACATGGTTCGTAAACACTAGCACAAAAGAAAAAGATGATGCGGGCAAGTTACTTGATATTGCCCAAAGATCTCATTCTGATGTTTCTATACTTAATCTCGACAATAGTTCCATTGTTTTTCAACAGCCGACAGAAAACCATTATCATACATTGCATATAGGTTCTGGGAAACCAGACACGCAAGCAGTCTACAATGCTTCTGGTGACGCAAAGATTTCTTTTAATGTTGGATCTGTTGAGAGCTCTGATATAATCGATCAAAAAAATGATCGACTTCTGATCCAAGGAGATGTCTTAGGTACAACAACAGTTTATGTTATGAGTGATTTCAAAGATAGCAATAATATAACAGAAGCTTTTCACCCTTCTTCTAATACCAGTGGAGTTTCGCTCATTCAAGTTTCCGGGAAAGCAGATGAAAATTCCTTCAAATTAGCCAATGGTTATATCCAAGCAACTGGTTCACCTTATAAATATAGGCTTACCGCTTATGGACCAACATCCAGCTATGGTGCTGCAAATGAAACACTAAACCTGTTGGGAGAAAATGATAATTTCTGGGATTTCCGTTTGCAGAAATTTATTTTACCACAAGTAGCGAGCTATTTGGCCGTACCTAATGCTCTCTTCTACGCTGGTTTTATCGATATGGCTCAACAAAGTACTCTGTTAGCTGATCTGAGAACAACAGCTATAGGGATCGAAGATAACGTCAAAAAAAATGGATTCTTTCTCTCTTCCTATGGAAGTATCGCAACCCTATCGTCACAACAATATGGCTATAACACAAACATTCGCTATGCTGCTACACAAGCAGGTTTTACAGCTTCTGCACAAAAGAGCCAAAATACAATCCTATATTGGGGTCTTACCGGAACCTATGCTCAATTATCCCTCACCCCCCAAAATATAGAAGATGCAGACAAGAGTACGCTTAACAAATGGGCAGTCACAGCCTACAGCGGTATAGAGCATAATAGCGGTTTCTATATGGATACACTCTTCTCTTATGGGATCTGGAAAGGAAATATCTCTACAGCCATCGCTAACAGTACCACTAAAGTCGATGATATAAAAATGTTAATTGCCTCAACAACAATAGGTCAAAAATTCACAACGGGTATTAAAGCCCTCACGTTTGAACCCCAGGCACAACTTGTTTACCAGCGTCTAATCTTTAATGCCTTTTCTGATGCTGATAATCTTAAAGTTGATATCGGTGAACCTTATCAATGGTTAGTACGCATTGGTGGACGTTTGACAAAAACTACTACCTCCACAGAAAAGAACCGTGTCATTTCTCTGTATGGAAAAGTGAACTTTCTCAAAACTTTTGGTGATGATGGTAAAGTACAGATTGGCGACACCTTTCCCCTTGATCCTACAGGATCTTCTATTGAAGGTGGGCTTGGCATCAATGCAAAATTGTCTCGCAGTTTAGCCCTCCATGGTGATATAAACTATCGAAAAAAGCTGCAAAAAACTGGTATATCCGGAACAAACTTTTCAGGAGGGATACGCTATCAGTTTTAAGGAAAGTCTGTAAATAGCCTATTCATTCTATTCAATTTAACAAAAAAGGCAGTATACATACTGCCTTTTTAATCTATGTAAGCTACTATTCTTATCCCCTGAAACTTTTTTCTTTTCTCCTCAATGATCTCCTTCCCTCCTATTTACACGAGTCACGCGGCATATTCATTATCGAATTTGTCTATAAAGCTAAGCAAAGTGTATTTTTAGATAATAAAAAGAAGACTACATTGGAAAAGATAATGATAAAAGAAACTCTCTCTTCATACCTTTTCTATGTTTATCCTCCTGTTTCTTCAATCCATTAGCTTAACACCACCCTGTAAGGATTCATTTATATGTCCATGTACCGTTTTTAGGCAAACCATTTTGACAATGCTTATCCCTCTAATTCCATACAGTATATTGATTTATAAAGATAATTCTTTGTTTTCCATGTTGAATGAGAGTCCCTAATATCGTAGGATTCTCTCATTTCAAACTTGTTTTATGTTGAAACAATTAAAAATTTTCTTGCACGTTACAAGCAGGGCTGGCGTGTGGAGAAAAGTTATATAAGAAAAGCCTGAGAAGTCCTCTCATGAACTGTCTCAAGAACCAAGGGCTTGTCACAAACATTGGGAGCTAGCAAAGTGCGATGGGCTTGCTCCTTCGTAAGCGTAAAGATGATGGAACTCTATGGCTTTAGCGTTATAGCATTCATGAACACCATCGCGAAATGGGCTGTGCTTCCTTAGAAAAATGGACTTTGGTACCCTTAGCCTCTTTAAAGAAAGCCTGTGAATAGCCCCCTCATCTCTTCTTCTTATAGCAGAAAAAATTTGCTGATCGTTTTGGTGAGTGCATCAAATAATACATCTCAACGCTATAGAGCTTTTTATAACGATTATCTTTAATAGACAATTTTTAAATATCATACTTCATAGTGCTTTTAGCATAAGCTTAACCAAGCTAGGTTTTATGAAATCCACTTTTCTCAACTTTTTATGATCATGAAAAAAAGTTTTTCTGAAGCAAAACTTCAAATCATAGAGAACATCATCGATATAATTCGTTTTGTTATTTACAATAAAAACATAATGATATAGAAACTGTCTGGGTACTTGCGCCATCAGGGGAATGAAGTAAGCATCAAAGCATACCAAATACTAAAGGCATATCTATGTGTAAGAAATATATTTATAAGAAAAATTTTTTGTTATGTACAATTGCTGGAACTTTGATTTTTTCTCATTTCGGTTCAACTTATGCAAATACATCGGCTCCTGAAACTCCTGGAATTTTTGGGAAGATTGAATTAAATAAGGGAGAAGAAAAGACTTTAAATAATGTTCTTGTCCGCGATAAAGGACCTGGAATATTAGCGCATGATAAAGCAGCTATCACAATTGTAAAATCAACAATACACACGGAAATGTCTGCACTTTCTGTATCAGAAGGTGGACGCATTCATGCTAAAGAAATTAAAGCAAATACAGTGTACAAAGGTTTAGAAACAAAGAATGGTATAATCAACGTTGAAGATTCAACCATAACCGTCCAACGAGGAGGTGCCGGTGGTATCGTTTTTTATGAAACAAAAGATTCTTCACTGAAAAGTGGAGAAAAAGTTGTCAATAAGGTTGTTCTTAGCAATACAAAACTTCTTGTGAAAAACGGTACCGGTATTCTTGGTCCCTACTGCTCAAGAGCCGTTGCTGAAGTTCAACTTAAAGACTCAGAAATTCGATCTGACGTATTATTGAGAAATAAAACGAAACGTAAATATTATGACAACGATACTCTTCCTGTAACTTTAGCATTAACCGCTGATATTTCAACAATAGAGGGACGAGCAAGAACTTTAAAAGTCAATACAACGGTTTTGACTCTGAATAACAAAAGCAAATGGTACTTAAAGACCTCTCAAGAGGAAGTCGATACTGACTTTAATGTATTTAACTATGAGCTCAGTGATATTAAACAACGAGCCCTTTCTACCGTTTCAGTACTGAATCTTAATAATAGTTCTATCATATTTAAGACACCACAAGGGCGGGAAAAAGATCATTATCATACCTTGTATGTAGGGCGAACAGCTGAGGTTCGTAGACCTGAGGGAAGTACAATCCCCGATATAGAAAGCACTTATAATACAGTTTACAATGCCACAGGCGATGCAAAAATTTATTTTAATATTGAATGGAGTGATGGTCTAGTAAAAGAACAGCAAAAAGCTGACCGCCTCCTTATACATGGTGATGTATCAGGCAGCACAACAGTCCATATCAAGAACCTTGCGAAAGGTGAGATATTAAAAGCTGAAGATTCTGTGTCTTCGAATATGCGTGGTCTTTCACTCATTCAAGTTTCTGGAAATGCAAATGAAGATTCCTTCAAACTTGCACACGGCTACACCACAATGGGGGGATTGCCTTATAAATATATACTCAAAGCCTATGGTCCAACATCCAGCCATGGGACAGCCGATAGCACACAAAGTCATTTTAGCGGAATATCACAAGAATCAAAAGAAAATACCCTCAAAGACTACACAATCTACACGATATCAGCATCAGGAACAATGATTGAAGGTGTTTCACCAAAAGAGAAAGAAGCGCAAAATACCGGTTCATCATCCCTTGGACAAGCAAACAACGCACAAAACATCTTGGAAAAAAATCAGAATTTCTGGGATTTTCGCTTGCAAAATGCGACTCTCGATAATGAAGGAAAGATCAGAGCTCTCGTTCCTCAAGTAGCAAGCTATTTGTCCATGCCTAACGCACTATTCTCAGCTGGACTGGCTGATATAAACAATCAAAACACTTTACTCAACTCGATGCAGGAAAACACCTTTGAGACAAAAGATCATAAAAACAAAGGAGTCTTCTTCTCAACTTATGGAAATAAGATGACATTATCCTCTCACCGTACGCCATTACAATATGGCTATGGTGCCGATATTCACTATGCAGCTTTACAGGCAGGCATTACATTAGCAGCTCTAGAAGATCAAAATATGACCGCCAATTTCGGTCTTTTGGGGACATATGGGAAATTAGCTTTCACCCCTAAAGACATGGAAGGTGCTGACAAGAGTACACTCAATAAATGGTCAATTACTGCATATAGTGGGCTGCGCCATAATAATGGGATATACATCCATGCGCTCTTCTCCTATGGAATGCTCAAGGGAGATATCACCACAGCTCTCATAGGAAAGACTGCAGAATTGAAAAATGCTGATACATTCAGTGCATCAGCAACCATTGGACAAAAATTCGAAACCAGTAAGAAAGGATTGGTCTTTGAACCACAAGCACAACTTGTTTATCAACGCCTCATGCTTGGCACACTCTCAGATGTCGATGGCTTTGATGTGGATATGGGAAATCCTTATCAATACTTAGTGCGTGTGGGTGGACGCTTAACGCAAACGAAGCTTTCTATTGAAAACGACGGTATTCTTTCTTTCTATGGTAAACTAAACGTTGTTAAAGCTTTTTCTAACAATGGTACGATACAGATTGGTGAACCATTCCACCTTGATTCTATAGGAGCTGCCCTTGAAGGTGGATTTGGTGTAAATGCACAATTATCACAAAATATCGCCCTTCATGCTGATGTTAACTATCAATATAAGCTTCAAAAAACTGGTATATCTGGAGCAAGCTTTTCAGGTGGAATACGCTATCAGTTTTAAGAAAACGCAAAAAACAATTTATATTCTATTCATTTTAATAAAAGGCAGTGCAAATGTGCTGCCTTTTTATAATCTATCGGAAAGAACCGTTAACAACTATTCTTTCTACCACCTTTCTTGAGCCAATTAATCTCACTCAAACCAAATGTAATAAAATCTGTTATCTCTAAATGAATACTGAATTCTCAAGAGAGCTGCCTTTTTGATTTATAAAAATCAAATGCTTTTAATAAAATTTTTTGTATTTTAAAACACGTAATAAATAATTCTCTGTGTAAGAAAATCAATTAAAAGCTTTTTGTAAGCACACAACAACAGCTTCTCCAAAAATTTTGTAGAGTTTCCATAACAACAGCCTTAAGCAACAAACATCCTTGCAAAATATTTTGTTTCTTAACACTTTTAAACAGAATACTGATCAATCTAGCTTTTCTGCAATTCATAGTTTCTAACTGCAATCTCTATTTTAAAAGCTCTTCTAAAATCATTTTTTAAACGATAAAGAACACGACGCAATGTTTCGTTTTGTTGTTTACAATAAAAACATAATGATATAGAAGCTGTCTGGGTACTTGCGCCATCAGGGGAATGAAGTAAGCATCAAAGCATACCAAATACTAAAGGCATATCTATGTGTAAGAAATATATTTATAAGAAAAATTTTTTGTTATGTACAATTGCTGGAACTTTGATTTTTTCTCATTTCGGTTCAACTTATGCAAATACATCAGCTCCTACAATGGTTATGGCTCGTGCGGATAAAGCAGGAGAAGAAAAAAACTTTAATAACGTTTTTATCCGCAGCGCATATACAACAGTGGTTGCTGATGACAAAGCCTTTATCACCATTACAAATTCAACAATGCGTTCAGACTCAAATTTATTTACCGCAACAACAAGTGGACGTATTCATGCTAAAAAAACTGTAGGAAAATCAAATTCCCGTGGTTTAGAAATTTCAAACGGCATCATCCATATTGAAGATTCAATCATAAATGTTTCCGGACATCACAAAAGTCGTGGTATCCTTTTTGATTACATCCCAAGTTCCCAAGTAAAAGAGGGCGAAAAAGTTATCAATAAAGCAATTCTTACCAACACAAAACTTCTTGTTGAAAATGGTATTGGTATTCTAGGACCAGATTATGCAAAATCTGTTGCTGAGGTAGAACTTAAAAGTTCAGAAATTCGTTCTGATATATTATTAAAAAATAAAATCCCAGAAAACTCAAAAGATATCGATCCTCGCACTTTTATATTAAGCGCTGACAATTCGATTATAGAAGGACGAGCAAAGACTTTACCTCAAAATACAACGATTTTTACTCTCAACAATAACAGCAAGTGGTCCCTAAAGATTAGTCAATTTGAAGTAGACAAAGAATTTGACAGCTCTAAAGGATACTTGCTCACTGATATTAAACAACGTGCACAGTCTATTGTCTCAGTATTGAACCTTAATAATAGCTCTATTATATTTAATGCGCCGCATAAACTAGCAGACAATCAATATCAAACCTTGCATGTGGGAAAACAGCCAACAGCTGAAGCTGCAAAAGCAGAGCAAAACAGAAGCTTCGATGCAACAACGGTTTACAATGCATTGGGCAACGCAAGGATTTACTTTAATACCGAATGGAGTAATGGTCTTATAAAAGAACAACAAAAAACTGACCGTGTTCTCGTTCATGGTAATGTCTCAGGCACCACAACGATCTATTTCAACAATCTTTCAAAGCGTGCAGAACCATTCGATGATGATGAAGTTTCAATTCCTTTGAATGCGCGTGGTCTCTCACTTGTTCAGGTGTCTGGAAAAGCAGAGGAAGCCGCCTTCACGCTGGCAAATGGCTACACTACAATGGGTGGATTGCCCTATAAATATGTATTAAATGGCTATGGACCAACATCCAGCCGTGGGAGAGCTGACAAACAGCAAAGTCTCTTGCAAGAAAGTGAAGAGTTTTGGGATTTCCGTCTACAAAATGCGACTCTTGATGATGAAGGAAAAATCAAAGCTCTTGTTCCTCAAATGGCAAGCTATTTGGTTATGCATAATGCAATATTCTCCTCTGGCTTGGCTGATATAAACAATCAAAATACACTGTTAGATAATATGCACTCAACAGTTTTTGGATTAGAAGGTCATAAACAAAAAGGGATATTTTTATCGACTTATGGCAACAAGATGACGTTATCTTCCAGCCGTAGTCCATTGGAATATGGTTATGGTGCTAATGTTCACTATGCTGCTATACAAGCAGGCATGACATTAACAACGTTAGAAAATCAAAATATAACCGCGAATCTTGGTCTTTTAGGCACATATGGAAAGCTCGCTTTTACGCCAAAGGACATGGAAGGTTCTGACAAAAGCATACTGGATAAATGGTCCTTTACGGTATATGGGAATCTCCACCATGACAATGGTCTCTATATTAATGCACTTTTCTCCTACGGCATTTTAAACGGACATATTACAACAGCCCTTATCGGCAACACCACAGAATTAAACAATACGGATACATTAAATATATCAGCTACCGTTGGACAAAAACTAGCAACTGGTGTTGAAGGGCTGTCTTTTGAACCACAAGCACAACTTATTTATCAACATATTGCCTTTGGCACTCTTTCAGATATTGATGGCTTCCAAGTTAATATAAAGACCCCTCATCAATGGTTGGTCCGTATTGGAGGGCGTTTAACAAAAACAATGCTTCCTATTGAAAAAGATCGTGTTCTTTCTTTTTATGGTAAATTGAATGTCATCAAAGCTTTTGGTGAGGAGCGCACTATCGATGTTATGGAATCTTTCCATCTCGATTCTATGGGCTCTTCCCTTGAAGGTGGGCTTGGCATTAACGCGCAGCTTTCTAAAAATATCGCACTTCATGCTGACGTTAATTACCAACATAAACTTCAAAAAGCTGGGTTCTCTGGAATTAATTTTTCCGGAGGAATGCGTTATCGCTTTTAGAAATCTTAGCTCTCTATTTTGACGCATAAGCAGCGCTGAGATGAAAACAGTGCTGCTTAACTACATTACAAAAAACCGTAATGTGTCAAAAAGTGGTTCATTTTTAGCAAAATAAAGAAAATATCTTAAGGAACATCTCTATGCATAAGAATCTTTTGTTATGTACAGCCGCTTGTGCTTTATTTTTTTCTTCTTTTAACTTCACATCTACCAGCACCGCCTCTGCTCTAAGCCCCCAGGAACGCCATGCCATTGAAGAGATTATGAAATTACCTGAACAATATCGCCATGCCATTGATTTAATAAGCACACCAACACAAGCAGAAAAGAATCTTGAGAAGATCGCCTCTGGCGCCATGATGGAAGATAATTCGTCTGTTAGGAAGATGCTCGAAGAGTATTTAAGATCTGTCAATAAACAATTCTCAAATGGACTCTATAGCTCTGTGGATAATACTATAGATGTGAATAATACTGTAGATAATATTATGGCTAAATATCATCATCTGGATATGCAACACATGATGAAGGCCAATGCACAGCTTGATCACTTACGACAAAGCCGGTTGATAAAGGCAGGGAATTTATTACGTGGCTACGACAAAGCAGTTTCCGATGCCGTAAAGGCGGCAGCAATCCTTGAAGCTGATAACCAACAGCGTGTTAATGCTGCACACCAAGAATGGGTGAGCCAAGACAATCGTGATTGGCACAAACTGCAAAATAAAGCAGAAATATTACATAAAGCAGCACAAGTGGATAGTGCTTTACAAGGACAAAACAAGGAACTTTCCAATACTTTACGCAAAGCAGTATTAGAGACTTTGAACGCGGATGGAATAACCAACGTGGAGAGAAAAGAAAAAACATCCCCTCCTCCAACGGACACTTCATTCACAAGAACAGATCATGGAATGAGACAGCCTAAAATAAATGAAAATTCGCAATCTGATATTGATCCCCAAACAAACACCACTTCCTCGGAATCAAAAACGACTCTTAATACATCAGAAAAAGCGCATATGAAATTGCTCCCAAAGGTTGAGAATACTGCTACCGCGGCTACAGAGAGCACCTCTAAACTTACAGATGATGATAAAGCAACCGCAGCTTCTACTTCTCTTGATGGAACAGCAAAAAGCACAACTCTTACACCACAAGGAGAAAGTTCTTTAACCATGCCTATTGCGATGTTTGCTGTTGGGTTTAGTGATGTCAACAATCAAAATATCTTGTTAGACAATATGCAAATAACAATGTTTGAGCCCAAAGATCATCCAGAGAGAGGCGTTTTCTTATCCTCTTATGGCAATAAAAGCACCTTTTCTTCTAAGGTTCAAGCAAAACAAGATGGTATCCAAGCAGATATTCGCTATGCTGCATTGCAAGCAGGAGCAACACTAATAGCGCTAAAAGATCAAAATATCAGCAGCAACTTTGGTCTTTTCGGAACATATGGGAAATTATCTTTTACTCCTAAAAACAAGGAGAGCTTTCAAAAAAATATGTTTGATAAATGGTCACTCACCGCATATGGAAATATTCAGCATGACAGTGGCATCTATGCAAGTGCATTTCTCTCTTATGGAATTTTCAAAGAAAATCACGCTACAGCTCTCATCAAACATACCTCAAAAGTGAAGAATAGTAAAACATTAGGAGCCGCTGCAACTGTTGGTCAAAAACTGTCAACCAGTTTTGAAGGTGTAATCCTAGAACCGCAAGCACAACTTGTTTATCAACGTCTCATGCTTGGTTCTTTATCAGATAAGAGCTCTTTCTCAGATGACGATAACTCTAAATCAGATGGCGATAATTCTAAAATAGACATAAGCAAACCTCATCAATGGTTGCTCCGTATTGGTGGACGTTTGACACAAAACAAAGGCCATGCCCTTTCCTTCTACGGAAAACTGAACATGATCAAAACTTTTAGTGAAAACTTTTCGCTTGCTGCTATGGAATCTTTAATTGAAGGTGGTTTTGGTATTCAGGCGCACTTATCGCAAAATATAGAGCTTCATAGTGATATCAGCTATCAACATAAATTCAAAAAAGCTGGCATCTCTGCAATAAATATTGCCGCTGGAATGCGCTATCACTTTTAAAAATACTTGTATTCCTATCTTGAAATATAACGCGCTCTCATTATGTTTCGTTTTGTCTCTTACAAAAGAGACATAATGAGGCCAAAGTTTTATTTTTTATGAGAGAGGGGAGAAATATTTTAGGAATACATCCATATGAAAAAAAGCTTCTTACTATACACAGTTTCTGGAGTTCTGTTTTGTTCTTTCACCAGTATGTCTTATGCTATTCATAGTACAAATCCATCAACAACGATAGATTCTTCTTCTCTACAACCTGCTCGTGTCAAGTCACAAATAAATCTATCCGGAGTTTTTGATCCGTATAAAGATCTATATGATGGAATCGGACAAGTTATGCCATCATATCCATCTTCAACCCCTAATGGCCTCCTTCCCCCTACAGCACCTAGCTCCACAAGAACGAGCGCAAGCCCTATTTCTACAGGAAGTAAACTTACAACGCCTACTTCTACAAGCACTCTACCTCCCAAAACACAACTTGAAGGAAATTCAGCTGGAAATATAATTTCTTCTTCAAAACAAAACTCTGATCTTAGTCAAGGAAGTACACAAACACCAAAGACTAAAGTTACAGAAGGTGTACAATCTAACCCTACAACACAAAACACTCCTATTATACAATCTTCAACAACAGGAATGGAAGCAAAATCTAGAAGACGTTCAGGGGCGCCCTCCTCTTCTGCAGACTCTTCCAGCGAAAAAACACTATCGAATTCTGCTGTGTCTTCACAGCCAGAACCTACACAACCTTCACCGAATTTACAACCAGCACTTACAAAGTCTGAACCTACAAGAACGGAACCTACAAAACCAACAACAGAGCAAATACCAACATCTAATGAACCAGAACTCGCACAGCCAATATCTTTAAGAGTAGAAACTGAAAAACCAACATTACTGGTACCACCAAAATCTGCAAAACCAGCGCCAGTGCAATCTTCATCTGCACAAAAAATATCTGAAAAATCAGAGATTGAAAAACCAATATCACCAATAAAACAACCTGAAAAGTCTACACAAATTGAGGATATAAGCGCTGGAGTTGAAGCTAAAAACGGTAAGATCATAACGCTACATAACAAAAAAATTCAAGACAATGGTTTTGCTGTACATGCAGAGGGAAATAATTCAAAAGTCAACATGATAGGGGGAACAGTTGATGCGCGTTTTGTTGCACTAAGCGTATCAGATGGTGGAGAAATTGATGCTACAGGCATTACTGTAACAGCAGAAACAGCTGGTTTGGTAAACATGGAGGGCACAATCAAACTTAAGGATTCAAGCGTACACGTCACGGGAAATTATGAAGCAGACGGTATTATTTTCCGCAATAATCAATACTATACCCCTAGAAAACGATATACACGCAATGCTGAAAGGAATAACAATGTCGTTCAAGAACAAGCTATTCCTAATAAAGATAAAGTAATCCTAGAGAATACAAAGCTTTTTGTTGAACATGGTAGCGGTATCAACCTTTATGGAACAGGCGTAGACGGGGAAGTCAACCTTAAAAATTCAGAAGTTCATGCCGATATTTTATTAAAAAATATCAAGAACGAAAGTGCCTCCACAAACACCATTACATTAGTTGCAGACCACTCTTCTTTAGAAGGTCGGGTAAGAACTTCTAAAGATAATAGAACAGTTTTTGATCTAAAAGAGAGGACGAAATGGCTTGTAAAGGCGAATAAAAATGCCACAAATAATGATAATATTTTAAATGACTATAGACAGTTTGGTGTTGATGAAAAATCATACTCTAATCTTTCTGAATTGCACCTTACAAACAGTGCCATTATGTTTGACAAGCCCATTGAGGGACATTATCAAACTCTGTTTATAGGACCTAATCTTTCGCAAGAAGACGAAACAACTCACACAGCAGCGATTTATAGTACAGCGGGTCTTGCAGAGATTTATGTAAACACTCAATGGGATAAACATTCTCCTATCACGGAACAACAAACTGATCGCATTGTGATTAATGGTGATGTCTCAGGAAGTACTGTTGTTCACATCAATCTCCAAACCGATAGCTCTGCTGTTTGGGAAGAGAAGATGGCTTCTCTTCCTTTAGGGACACATGGGATTTCAATCATTCAAGTTTCCGGACAAGCAAACGAAAATTCCTTCACGTTAGCAGGAAACTATATGACAATAGGGAAACAACCTTATAAATATGTACTCACAGGCTATAAGCCTGGAACATCTCATGAGAGCCAAAATCTTTTTGGCAAGAAGAATAGTGATTTCTGGGATTTCCGCTTACAGAATGCCTACATTGATAAAGACAAAAAAGTTCGGGCCCTTTTACCACAGGTAGCAAACTATTTAACCATATCTAATACTTTATTTTCTGCTGGATTTACTGATGTAAACAATCAAAACACGTTGTTAGACAATATGCAAACAACAGTATTTGGGGCAAAAGACAATAAAAAGAATGGTATCTTTTTCTCTTCCTACGGCGAGAAGGTCACCCTATCTTCCAACCGCGATCCACTGCACTATGGTTATGGTGCTGATGTAAACTATACTGCCTTACAATTAGGAGGCATATTAGCCGCCTTAGAAAGCAAAGACATAAGCGCATATTTTGGTCTTTTAGGAACGTACGGAAAGCTTGCCTTTACGCCAAAAGAGATGCAAGATTCTGAAAAGACAACGCTTGATAAATGGTCACTTACCGCTTATAGCGGCATCCAGCATAGCAATGGTATATATGTCAACGCTCTTCTTTCTTACGGAACCTTAAAAGGAAATATTACCACAGCTCTTGTTAGGAATGCCGCAAAATTGGATGGTACCGAGATGCTTAATATATCTGCAACCATTGGTCAGAAATTAGCAACCGATACAAAAGGGCTTGTCTTTGAACCACAAGCTCAATTCATTTATCAAAATCTCATGTTTGATATTTTCTCAGATACCAATGGCTTAAAAGTAGACATGGGCAATCCACATCAATGGTTGATCCGTTTTGGTGGACGTTTAACAAAAACGATAATGGCTGTTGAAGAAAACAAGGCTGTTTCCTTCTATGGTAAAATGAATGTTATCAGAACTTTTGGCGATGGTAAAACAATAAAAATTGCTGATACCTTTCATGTTGATCCTACCGGCTCTTCAGTTGAGGGAGGCATGGGGGTGAATGCATATCTTTCTCAAAATATCGTACTAAACGCCGATATCAGCTATCGGCAAAAACTGCAAAAAGCCGGTGTATCTGGCACCAATTTGTCTGGCGGAATACGTTATCGTTTCTAAAGCAGAAGTTAATTTTAACTTAAATAAAAAAGGCAGCACAAAGTGCTGCTTTTTTATTTAAATTTATATATTTTTTTAATTCTCAAAAATCATTATCACATCAAAGAAGATTTTGACTTATAATATTTCTTTTGCATATTGAATAAAAAACTAAATACCATAACATTCTCTCATCAAAATACCCCATGCATAAAATTTTATGTCTTATATTATCACCACACCTCAAGCGATGATGTTTTTACAGCACAACAGAATAAGCATTTATGCCGATTTAAAAAAAGTCAGCCCCTTCTTCGCTGTGGACGCTCCATTTATTTTAGATGATGTACATTTAATATACCTGCTATAAAGACTAGTATCTGGTATAAATTCTTAAAGGCAAGTTTTTCCTCTAAAATCTCAATGCTACAGCAGCTCCATTATAAGACAAGATATTGATTTATAAAGACAGTTAATTGTTTTCCATGTTAAATGAGAATCCAGAATATCGTCAGATTCTTTCATTTTAGACCTGTTCCATGTTGAATCAACAAAAACCATATCTCTTACAAGTGACAAGGGGGAAGAGCCATAGGGATAAAAAACTATTAAGAAAGGATTAAAAATGCCTCTAATGAACTATCTCAAGTGCCAAGGGCTGTAGCAACATTGGGATCAAACAAAGAATATGACAGTGTTGAAAAATATAACAATATCAACTTGCTCTTTTATTAAGCATAAAGATGGTCGCGCCCTATAGATTTTATATTATTTCCATGGGAACTTTCTTATTATACCATTCACAAACACCGTTGCATCAAAGATGTCGTTGCGCCGCCCCACAAACACCATCACAAAATAGACTTGAGAGCTTAGATATCTCTTTAAAACAAGGCCGTGAATTAGGAATAACAAATCCATTCTATTTTGAGTATTTTGTCGTGCATGAAGGACATGCCCGCAGTAAAAAACACAATAAAAAAAGCGTGAAACAATGCTGAATCTTCATTATTTAACAGATAGTGCTTTAGATACTTTTGAAAGACATAAAGCTAAATTAAAGAACGGCGGAACAGAGGGAAGCTGATTTCTACCTCTTTATTCTTTCCCAATGAGATTGCCTCCCCATTTCAAATATTACGCCAACAAAGATATACGCACTATATCCACTCAGATCTGGATGCTCTCTCCAATCTGACATACAAAAACTAAAAACAGCAGAAGGAAATAATAAACCGCTTTAATTTTTATCTCAAGCATATAGATTTAAACAACGAACCGCGTCATATCACCACACTTTAAAGGACAATATTCCATGAAGCTTATAGGCAATATTCATCACATACTCTTCATCATTCATGCTTTTTGCTGACTTGGTGGTTATGGCGGAGTGAACGCACCAGATCCCATCCCGAACTCGGCCGTGAAACACTCCAGCGCTGATAGTACTTTGCCTTAAGGCAAGGAAGAGTAAGTCGCCGCCAGATCTGCTAAATGCAAGCAAAAGACTCAATGTATAAACCTTACATTACCACACCCCCAAGGAAGCTGTTTTTAAGGCATCACAGGCTGGTCTAAATATCCTCTTAATCGCCTTCCCTAAACTAAAAAATGAAGCTCCCTATTAACTCAGTCTGCAAACAATGCTCTGTAAATAATCCGCCTTCTCTTAGTCCTCTTCCAGCCAGCTTCCCACAGCATGCGGTTCACATCACGACACCTTAAAAGACACTGTTTTAAGAACAGCGTTTTACAGTACATCAGGATAATAATTTAAATATCCAAATGCACTTAAAACAAGTCTACTCACTAAACGCACTATTTATCCAAATCAACTGCCCTACCTAATTATTGTCATTACTTAGAACAGCCCGTATTAATCAGATTTGAATTTATTCCTCTATTTCTTTTGCACGTCCAGATAGCTGTATAGCTCTAGAAAGATCATTAACTGCATTTAAATGTGTTTGAAGTAATTCACTATTACGCTGTAATTTTTCTTGTAAATCAGACAACAAACTTTCAACCTCATGCTCAATATCTTGATTCATATAGCGCTTCACATCACTCATGGATTTATTAAGATCACGCAAACCACGTATTTTACGCAAATTTATTTCTTCGTAATCTGGAACACCACTGCTCTCTAGCATATTGCTTTCATAATCAACAACTTGAGCTAATCCTTTAACAGCAGCAACAAATTTTGTCATCGCCCAATCACGATCAATAAGGTTGTTATCAAGAACTTTTGCTTTTGCCGCAAAACTATCATCACCATATTGCACTACAGACATTTTTACTTCCCCTTCAACACTATTGTTCAATCTTACTTTCAAATGAGGGAGACTAAACAGGTTCTCTTCAATGCTGATACACTCAACCAAGCTCGTGGTGCAAACATTGCTCAAACAACAGCACGACAATCCTTCAAAGCGTATACCACTTCAACTTTCAACGCGTTCTCTCAAATATTTTTCTTGCTTTGCTCCAAAACCATCATTGCGGCTATACTAATCCATAAAAACGCTATAGACTTAAACCTTCCAGCAATATCGAAACTTCCATATTTGCTCTGTCTATTTCGCCTTGCCGATTTTATCTTTGCCGATTTTATCACGAGCTCATCTTCAACAGAAAATAACAATGCTTTCACGAGAACTTCAGCCACAAAAATATCTGCCGACAAAAAACCGCAGCCTATCTTGCAGCATATAAAGACGTAAGCCCATTAAAAATTTCAGCATTTTACTGATAGAAGCACTTTACCCTCCATAACCTTATGGCTCTCTCTGCACTTAAACTTGTATACCTTCCAGCGCCCCATAAGATGGCGCCCAACAAGATCAGTTTGCACCCATTCAAAAGGACACCCCCTCTCCCATGCTCTTTCTGCACACATGCAGTATTTCGCATAAAACACAAAAAGAATGTTCTTTTGAACAGATCAGCCATACAGCAATATAAAAAAGACATCTTCAAATAGCTAAACAGCCATCAATCTTCCTTTTTTAAATTATCATTCGCTTTTCTTTGCAATGAACGACTATATAAGATTTTTTGAACCTTTTCAAGAGTTTCTTAGCCAATCAGTTCGATACGTCTTCAATCGCATATTTACGCGCTTGTTTTAAAGAAATATCTCTTAAGTGCACCCAAGCCTATTTCGCACCGCGGCCCATCAATGGTATAATGATAAATCTTCCATGACATGTATAAAATCCATTGAGCACTTTCCATCTTTACGCTTAATAAAAGAAGCAAGCCAGCACCATCACATATTTTTCTAACCCCTTATGTTCTGATACCCTTGGCACTTGAGACGGTTCATAAAGCATGGCCTTTCTTGTACAATTTCTCTGCGCATGGGAGCTCCCTGCTTGTAACTGCAAAAGACGTTGTTTTGGTTAATTCACCACGAAACAGATTTGGAATGAAAAAATTTCCAGTATTAAGGAATCTAATTCAAGTTGAATAACGATAGATTATCATCTATAAATCAAAATATTATCCAATGCATAATGCTTAACGCTCCCCCCATTGATATTTTCAGAATTTTCACAGCATCTTCTTACAGATTATTTCATTCCATAACACAGTTTGCTCTTAATATCGCGACTTTACATGTGCTACTGGTATAAAAACAGAGAAACAATCATTTTATAATCAAGGTACAATTTTTGTTTACGATCTTTCTCTCGTTTTCAACCTTTTAAATGCAGCTCTTCTCTTTCATAATCATCACATTTCAAATCTATTCCATGTTGAATAAATTAAAATCACTTGCTTGCACATCACAAACAACGCCCTGATGTGTTGATAAAATACGCTGAAAGAAAAAGACTTCTTATGAACCTTAGCAAATGCCAAGAACTATAATAAACATTGGAAGCAAGCGTACGATGATTGTGACTTGCTCTTTCATAAGTATAAAGATGATAGCATTTTATAGATTTTTATATTATTCAAAGTTTATATTATTTCATGAGAGCTTTACTGTTATACTATTCACATTTACCGTTATACCATTTACGAATGTCATCGTAAAATGTCTTTCGTGTGCGTTAAGAGATATTTCTTTAAAACAAGTACATAAATATGCAATACAAATATACTAATATACAACATAAGTATATTTCTTTTGGAGCGTTCTTTACTTTTGTGCAAAACATGCCCTATTAGAGCAGCATTAACCAATCTTGCTATGAGATAAACGATCAGAAAACATTTTTATCTTCCGCCGCTCACCTTAAAGGACTAAGATCTTAACTCAATTGGCTCTGTACGCAGTCCGAATTTTTGTCAAACGATCTTCTCCTGACTTTCCCCTCATCTGATTCACTTAAACGAAAAGCTCAACAAATAAACCTACGAATATTCATCGTACACTAAAAAATACTTAAACGTTCCAAGAAAACTTATATGTCTTATATTACCGTTATAAATGACAGTGCTTTATAGCATAACAGGATAAAAAAGCTTCCAGCAACACAAAACTTACAAAATCAATCAATAGTCTTTTTAAAGCGTTCTTTTTTAGGATTCACAATACTCCAACTCCTTAAGCTTTTATAAAAAAAGGAACGATTTTAAGCTTGCCGAATATGTTGTATCAGCATATATTACAGATTGTAACATATTGTTATTCATAAAATCACCTCAAAAAGAACAGAAAGAGGTTTTTATGGCTGATCTCGTAAAAGCCGCTATGCTTTATTCAACCTTGATTATCACCATCAATGCTTTTGTTGTTATTTTAGTTCTCGTAATAGAAATATACTAAGCATACTCTCTTGGCTTTTTATAATCTGTGCAAATAAGCATCTTAATTTCACATAAGGGCAAAGAAAAATTTTAATTCTACAGATAAACCACACACCCAATTTCAAACATCGCTTGCAACTATTTGAGTATAAACTCTGCTTTTTGTATGCATTTTTAACCATCAGTGTCCGTCTTTTCACGCTATCTTGAATCTTAACTTCACTCCCACCTTAAAAAACGAAATTTTCTATCAGATCCGGTCTGTAAATAATTTGTCTCCTTATTGAGTAAATTTCCCCTTCAGGGCATATCACAATTCTAAAGAATAATATTTCATGAAACTTATGATAAATCTATTGAACACCATCTTTACCCTTATGAAAGAATAAACCAGCAGCATCACACACTTTTTCAGCCCCAAATGTTGCCAACAAACCTTTAGCACTTGAGATAATTTATAAGAGGCATTTTTACGTCTTTCTTCAACAGTTTTTATCCACACGGCTCTCCCCGCTTGTACCATGCAAGAAGATGGTTTTAATTAATTCAACCGAGAACAGATTTGGAATAAGAGAAGCTTACGTTATTCGAGATCCTTATTCAACATAAAATAATTAAATTATTTTTATAAATCAAAGTGTTATTCAGAAAAACATTCATCACACACTCGAGAACAAAAAACACCTCATACGTAAAGTTTTATATGCGCTCCACCGCTCAACATGATAATATTACAACACAATTAAGATAAAAAAATAACAAGGAAAACCCTTGTAAACTCAGAAAAGAGAGAGGAGAAAAATGAAAAGATGTGGAGAGCGCTCAATTCCTCACACATCCAGCAAAACCGTCCTAGCAAAACTGTCTCACAACTTAACTAATGTTATAATATTCTCAAATCAAAAGAAATTTTTTAAAAATAGTTCGAGAAAAACATTTGAGTATGAAACAATAATAATTCTATTCAGAATGTTTTTCTCTTTATTAAAACAGAGAAAGTAATTTCCGAACAAATGTTTCCTCCTAATTTTTCCGAAATTAGCCGCAACACTTAAAGACGATCTTAGTGTGATGAAACATTTATTTGTGATAAACGCAAAAAAACACCCCAAAGATAGATTTAATCTCATATTTTAAATACATGTAACCAAAACATTAAAAAATTAGCAGTAACACGTAACAACTCATTGGGAGGCAATACTATCTACAATTAAAAGCACTTTTGGGCTGAACAAATGACAGTATAGCATACGTTTACACAAAGAGTACTGATCGTAAACAACTAATTCTTGAAGCCATAAAAAGACTCTCTAAAAGTTAGAGAGAGCCTAAAAACGCAATAGAATCAAGAACTAAACAATTCCTTATTTATTGAACTGTATGTTTTTAATTAATGCCAAACATAAGTTCCATATATGCTTGTCTGGCATGTTGGCAATTTTTAGATTTCTCTATAGAAGATTGATCCAGCTTTTCACATTTTTTTGCCCACTCTTCGAGTAATATTTTATCTTTCTTAAATTCCGCTACGCTGTAGTTTTTTTCGCAACCAGCAACGACAAGTCCAGTACAAAGCAGCAATGCTGTAATAATAACTTTATTCATGATTTAATTCCCTTCCTTTTTATCTTCAGTTTTTTTCTCGTCATCATGTACAAAGCTTGAACCAGGCCAATCTCGGGCATGAACTTCACGATACGCTTTATCTGCATTTTTACAATTTTGAGAATCTAAATCCTCTGATATCATGCATTTCATTGCCCATTGCTCGAGTAATTTGGGATCCTTCTTAAATTCCGCTACGCTATAAGTTTTTTCACAACCAGCAACGACAAGTCCAGTACAAACCAGCAATGCTGTAATAATGGCTTTATTCATCAATAAAATTCCCCTTTTTTCAAATTTACAAAGTTTAGGACACAATTTAGGGCCTTAAAAAAAGTTCTACATATGCTTGTCGAAGGTTTTTACAATTTTGAGAGGATTTGAGCGGTGAATCATCGTTCTCACATTTCTTTGCCCATTCCTCGTATAATTTTTCATTTGTTTTAAATTCTTTTACACTATAAGTTTTTTCACAACCAGTAACAGCAAGTCCAGTACAAAGCAGCAATGCTGTAATAATGACTTTATTCATAATTTAATTCCCTTCCTTTTTATCTTCAGTTTTTTCTTGGTCGTCCTTTCCAGAGCCAAAAATTCCCCATTTTTTACGAGTTTCTAATTCAGCTTGTTCTGCGTTTTTACAATTTTTTGAATCAAAACTTCCTGCAATAAAACATTTCTCTAACCACTGATTGAGTAATTGGGGATCTTTCTTAAACTCTGCTACGCTATAAGTTTTTTCACAACCAGAAACGACAAGTCCCACGCAAAGCAGCAGCGCTGTTATAATGATCTTGTTCATGATTTAACCCCTCTCTTTGTTTTATATTTTATTAACAATATCTTTGGGTTCACATCCCCTCCTATATTGTGACCTTGCGTCTAATTTTCCTTTGCAAATACGCACATTTTCAACGCAAACATGTTAAATCATGAGAGCCGCTTTCATTTATCAGACTTGCATTTGTAACATTATCTGCACGGCAGCTCTTTGTATTTGAAGTGTTAAAACTTCAGCAAAAATTCTGATATCTTGACATTCTCAAAAAGCTTTTTAATCATTTCTTTTCCTTCAAGAACCTCTTGGTAACGAGAAGCAGCACGATATCTTACCCCAAATTCGTCATGCCTATACCCATTGCAAATTCCCTGCAAACGAAAGAATACAGCTTTTAGTCAACTAATTGCGCTCTTATCACTTCTAAACCACCGGAAAAGAAAGAAAGCTTTAAGTCCCCCTGCACTTTTTAAAAGCCAATAGAAATGCTAAAAAAGCAATCTTATACATTCCAATTGAAGAAAAAAGCCTATTGCCTTGCGTACCATTACAGCTGGCATTAACTATTTAAGACTATAAAATCATATAAATGTAAGAAATATTGTCTATAATATGCTCAATGAATTCTTTTGTTTATTAGGAAAAATTATAGCGCGTCAATATCAGTAAATTTTACTTATTTTTATCCCCCCTTTATAAACATGAATATAATTTAATAAAACGGATTGCTGCATAACAGAAAAAAATAATCAACGCTACTCTTAATTACATTATTGACGCATGTATTAAGTACAATAAACAAAAATAACCTGATGTTTAAAATCATTATCAAGATAATTTTTATGGAAGAATAAACTTATCTACTCATCTAGCGGATAAGATCACAAGTAGTATGATGATTATCACATTTATAGGGAAAAGTTTGAAACGGAGAATTTTTCGCAAACTCATAGCTCTTTCATGCGATGATACAGAACCTTATGAAAAACAACTTGAATGAAGCAACCATCGTGAAAAAAGAAGAGCACTTTTATTATTAACTTCGTATAAAAAAAATCGATATCATCTCTAGAAAAAGCACTCAAACCAATGAAATTATCGTATCATTTTTACACTTTTCCGTATTTTTGTGAAAGCAATTCGCGGACCTCATCAGCTATTTTAGTTCCACGACTTGCACAACTGACCTTAATCAACCGATGCAAACTTTCTGGTATATCAATCGTGAGGCGCTTCATACCTCCACTCATGCTCCCTTTGTGGCTTCCTATCCATGCATCCGCTGTTAAAGGAATTGATTTATTGGTTGGTTTTGTGCCAATTTTAATTTTTTTACTCATCGTGCTAACTCCTTGATTTCCGCTGCAACCGCTTCAATCTCTGCCGCTGCGGGTCCTTGTTTATCAACTTCATAAACGGCCTTCCCCTGTGCTGCTGCTTCTGCAAAAATCACGCGCTGCGCAACACTAGAAGAAAGAACATGCACAGGGTATATGCCAAGAGCTTCGTTCACATCGCGCCCTATCGCTGTATTGACGATTTTACGATTAATAACAAAAGCAGATTTGAGATTCTCTTTATAAACGCGTGCTTCATCAATCAGCTTTACAATTCCATCCGCTGCCCAAATATCATAGGGACTAGGCAAAACAGGGATAAGCACCAAATCCGAAGCCATAAGAGCACTACGAGCAAGATCCGTCACACGCGGAGGACCATCGATAATAATATGATCATAACCATGACCAATCTGTGTAATCTCTTTGTGAACCGTTGCACGCGGTAAACCAATAACTGAAAACAAAGGAGCATCTTCACGTACAGCAGCCCAATCCAATGCGCTTCCCTGTGGGTCAACATCAATAAGCAATACCCGTGTACCAGTACGTGCAAAACTGGCAGCAAGATTAACACTCAACGTCGTTTTTCCGACACCTCCCTTTTGATTCAAAAGTCCAATGATCATCCATTACGCCTTTCAGTATTATCGTTTTTACGATTATACTGAAAGTAATAAAAGAAACAAGCATCCAATACGTGCAAAATAACCATTTCTCCCATTTTCAGGATAAATAACAATAGCCCGCAATTTTTTATAATATTCTTTAACATGAGCAAAACATTATGAAGATGATATTCTTGAAAATAACAAAATAAATTTAAAAGAGGCATGCTCTTCTTCCCCCCTACCCTAAAACGAAGATTCTTAAATCCATGTCGATCTGTAAACAATGCGCTGTAAATGATCCAGCTTCTTATTTTGCACCGGCCTTTTGGGATTCTCCCTTCATGCAATCCACTTAATGCAACTCTACAAACAAACTCCACTCTGAATATACAACAAACTATAAGGAGAATTCATTGTTTTGCACGTTGAATGAGAGAGCCGAAATCAGGAAGATTCTCTCATTTCATGCCTCTTATATTAAATTAATCAAAATCATATCTCTTGTACGTACAATCAGGGCTGGCGTGTGGGTAAAAACTGTACAAGAAAGGATTTAAAATGCTTCTTATGCAGAATCTCCAAGTACCAAGAACTATTACAATATTGGAGGTTGGCAAATATAACAATGGTACCGACTTCCTTCTTCATAAGCGTAAAAAGGGTGGTGATCCATGAATTTTATACTCTTTGACGCTCGACAGAGTAAAATGGGCTTAAGAGAAATAAGGGTACCTCTAGCAAGCGCGTAAACAAACAACACAATGAAATGTCTATGCTGAGTAAACACTATAGATTATCCATAAAGACCAAACATCCGTCTTTTATAAGATCGCATAACGAACATGTTGCGGAATGAGATATTTTGCATCTTACAGCTCATTTTTCCCAAATAGATCTTCTCGACAAAAAGAATATTTTTGTTAAGATGCCAGTGAAAAACTTACCTTCATTATGTTCTTTCTATATATTAGACCAGAGGGTATCGTGAAGATCGTGCAATTGAGAATAAATAAAAATGAATTTACAACAAATTGAACCTGATATTTTTATCAGCGCCCAACTTAGCATAGAAAATATCAAAACATTGGCACAAGCTGGTTTTAAAACAATTATCTGTAACCGCCCCGATCACGAAGAGCTCCATCAACCTGACTTTTCTAGCATTAAAACGGTCGCAAATGAATATGGCATAAAAGCCTATCACATTCCCATTTCTCCTCCAACTATAGAAAAGTCAGCTGTTGAAGCCATGCAAACAATTTTAAAAACAGCCTCTCTGCCTCTTCTTGCCTATTGTCATCACGGATCACGCTCGCTGCATCTTTATCGCTTAGCGCGTCTTTAAACAGAGGGGTTGCATACTTCCGCCTCGTCTTAAAAGACGAAGATTCTTAAATATACATCGATCTGTAAAAAAATAATCAGTCAATAATCTTTGTCTTGCACCTTTCCACTCAGGCTTCACATTTCATAAAACTCTATGAGCAAGCTTTGCTCCTCAATATACAACAAGCATGCACACCCGAAGCCATAAAAATGCATGAAAATTCATATGATGATCAAAGAAAATTATTTTCACCTCACTTTTTATCACTGCTCCACCTTCTTTTTCTCTTCCTTTACCAATACGAGCTCATTCATACGCCACAGACACCTAAAACGACAGTAAAACCACTAAGAAAACCCATATTCCGAATAAAAGGCATGCAGAGTATTTTATAAAAAAGCAGTAAGCCATAATCTATGATTAACTGCGACATATTGATTTATAACAATTAATTATTTTGCACGTTGAGTGATAAATCCTAATACCGTAAGATTCTCTCAAGCCTATTTATAGTGAATCAATCAAAAGCGTGTTTCTTGCATGTCACAAGCAAGAAATATTCGTGTGAAATAAAACGAGTTAAGAACAAACTCTCATAAGCGCTCTCAAATAGCCTAGACTGTACAACACTAAAGGCTTGTCAATATAACGGATGGTGTCGGATTGCTCTTTTATTAGGCATAAAGATGATAGCGCTCAACGGAGCTTTCAAGATACCATTCATGAGAGCCATCATGAAAATGAATATGAGAAGCGTTGAGAGATATTTCTTTAAAAGAAGTGCATAAATTAGCAAAACAAGGATATTCCAGCATTTTATTTTACCTGTAGGGCGTGATATCCTATTCAAAGAACAACAAAAGCCTGAAGCTGTTATTTTCATGATTTAAGAGATATTGCTCTGAACCCTTTTGAAAGTAGCAAAGCCTAATTTAAAAAAGACTGTCATCTGGACTGATTTTCCCCTTTATAACTTCATATTTTTCCCCAATAAGGCTGTAAACCGGTTTCAGAGATTATCCAAATGAATATAGCAATAGACTCTCCCCATCTGGTATACAAAAGCTGTAACAGTAGAGAGAGCACTAAAGCGTTTTAATCTTTGTCTCAAACATACTGCTCGCGTTGAGGAACACTAAAGAAAAAGTTTTATAAGAAAAACAATACGATACAGTCACGAATAGACCGAACATAGATTGGAAAGATGTTCTAACTTTTATCCAATATTTCTATCAAAAAACAACAAAACATTATTGGCTTTGTATTTTCATATCCTTACAAGACTGTCTTTCCTTTTCATTATGGGCGTTACATTTGTGAAAGACAAAGGAAATATATGGATAGTTTTTAACTTGAAAATCTGAAAGATTGACGTGTTACGACAACAAAATTGTGCCTTTATCCATCAAAAGCATTAGAAATTTTGAAACAATACACCTGCTTTCTCGCAATGATTTCTTTTATCTACAATCAATCGCAGTCTCCTTAATATGCATTCCCCATCACAATATACAAGAGAAACGAAACTTAAAGCATTTTCCAGCAGCTTCATTCTCGTTTACGTGATTGGTCAGCACGAAAACTGCTGCTGACCACTAATCTTCTTCACAAGACTCGACAAACAAAACTTTTTTAAAAATATTCATTACATAATACAAAATATCACATGCGTAAGGTTACACGAACCAACTCTCATCATAAACGATGATACAGCATAAATGACATAATAAGCCAAATTAAAAAAAAGAAACAATAAACTTTTAAATAAAAAAAGTCATCAATTAAATTTTATCAAACTATAAGCTTAAGATCGCAAGAAATTTTAAAAACAGCCTTTCTCCTTCTTCACGTCTATTATTGCTAAATAGGCTGGTTGCTTATTCTTTACTGCATCTTTTATGATAAGTTTTAACGTATCAGAAAGAAACAAGCAGTAAAGTTTTGAATGACAACAAAAACCATAACGTTAACTTTGAAAAAAATGATGCCAAAATCAGATCTTCAGATATTCGATTCTCCCTCTCAACAACGGAAAAAACATATATTCCACGATGTTTTGGAATATATCTTTGTGATTATAATCACTTTAAGTGCTATTTTTACAGCTCTTCTCTCTTTTTCAGATCAGTTTAGGACATATTTTTAAAAGTAAGCAGCCTATCCAACGTTGATAATGGTTGTACTGTCTTTAAAATTTCTTTTGCTTTTTTTTCATCACGATGCATTTGCACAATCAAAGGTTCAAGCCCATCAAATTTTTCTTGTCCTCGCAAAAACTGGAAAAAAGAAACGATACAGCTTTCCCCATAAAGGTCGTCGTTAAAGTCAAACAAATAGGTTTCCAAAAGGGGCGCCCCATCCTTAACAACCGTTGGACGACAACCAAAGCTTGCAACACCATCATACAAAACACCGTTCGCACGACGCAAACGTACCGCATAAACACCATGAGCCAAACGAACTTGGGGAGGCAACATTTGATTAGCGGTAGGAAATCCCAAAAGACGTCCAAGTTTTTCACCTTGAATAATATTGGAGCGTATCCGATAGTGATACCCTAACAAATGGGCTGCTTTGTCCACTTCCCCTTGTGAGAGAAGTTGCCGAATAAAACTCGAGGAAATGATCAAAGATTGTGAATCTTGAGAACGAGAAACGCAAGAAACTTGCACAACCTCAAATCCATATTTCTCTCCCCTTTGGCAAAGAAGATGTACATTTCCGCTTTTCTGATGACCAAATTGAAAATTTTCGCCTGTCACCACAACTGAAACATCAAAAACTTCCTTTAAAAACGACTTGATAAATTCGTCCGCTGAAAGAGCGGCAAACTGTGCATCAAACGGCTGTTCAATCACGCAGTCAAAGCCAAGGGTTTTAAAAATTTCAGCTTTTTCAGCTGCCTCTGTCAAACGATAGACAGGAGCTGAATGTTGAAAAAAACTTCTTGGATGGGGTTCAAAGGTTAAAACAACTGCTGGTTTCTTTTTTATACGGGCGAAATCAAGCGCTTTTTGCAACACCACCTGATGTCCGCAATGAACACCATCAAAATTTCCAAGTGCCAACACTGCTCCCCGCCAAGCCGAGGGAAACATATGAATTCCCTGAAGACGCAAAAAATTAGTCATTACTGAAGTGCCCACATGATTGCTTGTGGTTTATAACCATGACGTTCAAGAAAAGAATGCAAAGCTTGCTTATCAACCACACCATTTTGCGTATAATCATAATGATGAATCCCCCCCATAATATAAAGGGCATCAAGACCAAAATGAGCCGCCCCCTTAATATCCGTTAAAAGACCATCACCAATAGCTAAAACTTGACTTTTTTCTACTGTTCCCCGTATTTTTTGAAGTTTTTCAAAGGCACATTCATAAATAGGCGCGTGAGGTTTTCCAGCAATGCGCACCTCCCCCCCTAATTGTTGATAAAGACGAGCCAATGCACCAGCGCACCAAAATTCTTTATTTCCATAATGGACAATCACATCTGGGTTCGCACAAATAAAAGGTAAATTCCGCGACCGCATGCGACGAAACATCTCCTCATAAGCAGAGGGTTCTTCGTCAAAATCTTCAAGAAAACCGCTACAGACGACAACAGAAGCCTCCCATTCTTCAACAAATTCACACTCTAACCCTTCAAACAGCACCAAATCATGCTGTGGACCAATGAAAAAAACTTTACGCGGAGCAGTCAGAATAAGATCGCGCGTTACATCCCCTGAAGTGATAATGGCATCATAATAGTCGCTATGAACATTCATACTTTGTAATTGAGCAGCAACATCTTCCCGTAGCCGAGGAGAATTGGTCAATAAAATGACAGTTTTTCCCATTTGTCGGATTTTATACAACGCCTTCAACGCTGGTTCAAATGCATGTACACCGTTATGCACAACACCCCACACATCACAAAAAACAGCATCATAATGCGCTATAATAGTCTCAATATGGGTAACTTCATTCATGGTGCACCTATCTCTATTTGTCATTTAAAGCTGTCTTTTACTTCAAAATTACTTACCGAAAGATAATACTTGTGTCATCTGCTTTCTCAAACCATATCCCAACTTTTTATCGTCTATAGAGATCATAAGAAATGATAAAATAACTAAGTTATCATTAAGTTGTGCAAAATTCTAAAATGCTTGATAGCAAAAGCTTATCATTCCCCAATGCTATTTTTCTCATAAAAATTTTAATTCTAACAACAACGACGTTGATAGAGTTTTTTATCTAAAATACTCAAATTCTTCACTGAGAAAATAAACGTATCCCCCTCTTAAAAACATGCATCATGAGAAAGCCCAATATATTTTCTCATTTCAAATTTGTTTATATTGAATCAATCAAAACCTATTCGCTTACATATTATAAGCAGAGAGCGTACAGATAAAAACACGTGAAGAAAGAAAAAATAGCTCTTAGGCTCCCTTTCAAAGGCAAAAACTGTCGTAATATTTTGAACTGGCAGAGAGTATGTGCCGTCCGAGCATCTTTTTTTCAGTAAAGATAGCAATATAGCTTTTATCCCATTCATAGAGGCTTTTACGCTATATACTTTACGAAGCACCATTGTAAAATAGGCGCTAACATTGAGAAATATCTTCTAAAACAAACATGTGAATATACAACAATAAGATCTATAATGTTTTGAGTTTATTTTGCATGAGGGCTCTTTACTCATAAAAGCTTTCCCCTATCATCATGATATCTCAGACGCATCAAAACAAATCATTTTGATTATTGGTTAAGGACAGCACCGTAAGCGGTAACTTGAGCTTAAAAACCAAGGTTTACCTTCGTAAAATGCATATCTGATGTCATGAGTTGAGTAAGCAAACCTTAAAACTTTGAAAGGCAAACAACCTCCTATTTAAAAAAATCTATCCGTCTCAAGAAAAACTATTTTTATTGCCAATCTCCTAAAATTACTTTATGAATCGAAAAATGTTTTGATCGCATACGCAACGATCAAAAGGGGTCTTGAAAACCCGAAACCCTAGCGTAAAAATAAACCCACTATGTGGGTATCCCGGAATTCCGGGAGATTTTGCTATGTCCAGGTGCTCCAAGCACTAAAAGCAAAATGCTGACTAGGGTTCAGTGTTTTCAAGCTCCCGGAATACCAATGCGAGGGCGCTCGCACCTGGAGGGGGAAAATGCAAGCTCAAAATCTTAATATTGATCTTTTTGTAGGCAAAAAAATTCGCTTTAGGCGAAAAGTGCTAAAAATGTCTCAAAAAACATTAGGGCATCATTTAGGTGTCACTTTTCAACAAATCCAAAAGTATGAAAAAGGCTTAAATCGCGTGAGCGCAGGACGTTTAAAGGAAATTTCCGATATTTTGAATGTTCCACTTGCCTTTTTTTACACTGATATCATCAAAAAAGACAACACCCCGTACCATTATGATGAAATCGCCTCGAGCAAAGAGGAATATTTGCTTTTAAAAAGTTTTAGAGTCCTCACATCTGTCAAGCAGAAAGCAATTTTAAACTTAATTTGTGATCAAAATTAAAACGCTTTAAAAGCATAGCTATAGGGTACTACATGCCCTATTCTTGGCTTTCTCCCCACACCCCAAAAGGATGCCCCCCCTCAAACCGGTTGATAAACGATCCGCCTTCTCAAAAATAACTCCTTCTCAGCTTCCCATTTCATATGGTTCCTTTCACAAAATTATATAAACAAGCCCTCCCTTGAATATTCATCACACTCTCTTATCAAAACACCCCTATAAAGTTTTATATCTTATATCACCACACCCGCAAACAATAGCGTTTTACAGCACAACAGAATAAGTATTTATCCGTATTTAAAGAGCGGCCCCCTTTTCGCTATGGACGCTCTATTTATTTTAAATGATGTACATTTAATATACCTGCTATTAAAGACTTAGTATCTGTTATAAAGTCTTAAAGGCATATTTTCCCTCTAAAATCTCAATGCTACACCAACTCTACCGTAAGGCAAAACATTGATTTATAAAGATAATTTATTATTTTACATGTTGAATGAGAATCCAGAATATCGTAAGATTCTTTCATTTCAGACTTGTTCCATGTTGAATCAACCAAAACTATATCTCTTGCAGGTTACAAGTGGGAAGAGGCGTATGGATAAAAACTATTAAGTAAGAATTAAAAATGCCTCAAACGAACCGTCTCAATTACCAAGAGCTGTAAGCAACACCCACAAGCTGACAAACTGTGTGATGGTGCAAGGCTTACTCCGTTATGAAGCGTAAAGATGGGGGGCTCAATGGATTTACCCTTATACCCTTTACGAACAGCGTCGCAAAATAGGCTTGGATACCTTAAGAGATGTTTCTATAAGACAATGCTATCCTGTTTTCTCATGATCATAATCCTCAATCTAACAAAGATGAAACAAACAATAGGATTGCGAATATGATTTGGGGAGCTCATCTGAAAGATGAAAAATGATAAAAAAATCCGCTATAACAATTGAAGAAGCGAGCATTCGTTGAGCCGTAACTTCTTTATTTTAGAATTTTTATATCACACTTTACTGTTGAGATGCATGACCACGGTCTGTAACATCAAGCTTTGGCGAGAAAAACATTTCAGTATCTGCTTGTAAAACATTTTGACAGCTTTTAGATTCCTTAACAGCTTGTCCTGAAAGAGAACACTTCGTTCCCCATTCTTCTCTTAATTTTGCATCTTTTTTTAAATCTTCTACGCTATAGGTTTTTCACACCCCACGACGAATAATAGAGTCATGCATAATAAATAATTTTTTTCATTTTACTCCTCTTTAAATACCTTATCTGTTAATATCATCCCCCCAAATGAGGGTTGAATTTTCACACTGTATGAGAATACAGCCTCACTATCACTTGCTTGCTTTCAAAGTGAACACTCTGAGTAAAGTAACGCAAGAAGAGCTCACAATAGCCATCGTATGAGTTTGTCATAAAATACAATGAGAAGGGAAAGAGCCCAAACTGAATACAAATGATGAAATCAGAAGACGCATTAATGCTTTTGTCCAACTGATTTCAAATAGTTACATTGCAATAGGCATCGCCCCTAACCCTATAGAAAGCCTATGAGCATTATAATACTTAAGTCTCACGATCATTAAACCACAAAGCCATAACAAAAAAGTATGAACTCTTTTTACCTATTTGTATGTTGATTATTGTTCCTCCATCGAGGCCTAAATAGAAACGTTTTGTGATATATAGAAAACAATCAGCAATGCAAATCATTTTACGAAGATTTCTTCGTGTAGAGTCTATTTGAAATCCATCCATCATTTGGAAGTCTGAATTTAAAAGCAGATAATTATGAAAGCTTTTCAAGGAATGCAACAGATTGATCACTTTTAAAGAAGTAAAAAACGTGATCCAATCCTGAAGACAAAAATTCTGATGAAAAAACTTTTGCTATGAATTCTTTTAAGGCATTGTGAAAGATTTTATCCGTTATATCAAACGTTACACCATTTTGGGGTCTGTTTATTTTTTACTTTTATCAACACCGCTCTAGAAATCCGTTTCTTGAGCGTTTTTTATCGCCTCACTTTCTCCTTCAAACACAAATACTCAAAAATGCTTTGCCACCAACAATGACATTTTCCTGCTTTTATAAAACACATAAGTAAAAATAGAGAAGCGATTTTGAAAGCAACCCTCCCTTGAAAAGGGAAGTACCATCCATTTACTTCCTAAACGAAAATAATCTCACCGTTTATTCAAATTTGCTCTACGATTTGGTACAATTTTATTGATAAAGTTTTCTCTATAAAAATTTAAGTAAATATGTTCGTTAAAACCAATCATGGACTAGCAAAGGGGTTATAGGATCCATTATCTCGCCGCCATTTTAAAGGTTCAGTGAAATCACTCGACCAAAGACCAATCTTATTGCCACGTGCTTTTTCTTCCGCATGATGATACTGGGCTGGAATAGGATTTTTCCCCTCTTTTGAGAGTACCAACATACCTTCTTTAAGACCTTCCTCAGCTAAATCAACCCCTTGAACAAAACATTGCGCATAATAAACACCATTGTGCATCAAAGCCTGTTTACAGGATAAATCCTGCCCAAGTGTTTTGGTGACAAGCCAAGCCGTTGTAACCGCACCACAGGGCCATTCTTGATCATTTAATCTTGCTTTTTGACGGGGTGCACATGTGTCAACACCATAAAGATGAATATCACGGGAGATATGTGAGCGCCAAGATTGTGCAGCAGGCGTCAGTAATTTAAATGTAACCCCACTTGTAACAGAAGCCTTACCATGAAAAACAACAGCATTATTTGCAACATCATTTAATGAAACACTCTTCTGCACATCGAGAGCTGGTTCATTTTTTTCTAATTGCTGTTTGGTGATAGATCTACCCAACTTTTTTTCTTCTCGATAGAGATCGACAATATCTTGGATATCTTGCGTCTCAAATGTTTTAAGAATGCTGAAATCCATTTTATCTTTATATTGGCTTAATCCCCACACCGTAGCCCCCATAATGTAAATAATAACAATCAATTTAAATAGCATCTCTTAACACGCTCGCTCAAAAAATTCGTTTTTTTCCTATCATGTCAGATTATTGATCAGCAATCCCCTTGTTTTTAAAGAAAAAATCCAAATATAAGTGTTGCAGATTAACTACATTTTGTAAAGAATGATATTCTTTCTTTCATTATTTTAATATTGTTATTTTTACCAATATACACAACTTAAAATTGCCATTTTCATGTAACACAATCTCAATTTGAAAAGACTTCTGTCTCTTTACGAAGAAGAGCTTGAGAGTGAACAGATCCACGATCAAGGCTTTTAAAACAAACAAACGAGAAGAATTAAACTGTCATCAAATGACAGCACTCTCTAGTTTGTTAGAGGCAATGGAATGTCGACATATGAACAAATATTATTTGTTAAAGAGAGGTAAAATGACAGATAATAGATTCCAAAACATCATTTTTATCGTGACCATGCTGCTTTTTACAGCATTGCTTGTATCAGATCCTTCTTATGCTGCTTCTACTGCTGGTGGAGGTGGTTTCGGGAAGCTCGATGGTGTTTTAGGCAACATTGTCGCAATGATGACGGGTCCAACGGCAAGACTCATTGCTATTATATGTGTTGCTGCTGTGGGGATTGGTTGGATGTACGGCTTTATTGATTTACGCAAAGCAGCTTACTGTGTTCTGGGGATTGCTATTGTTTTTGGTGCCCCCACTCTCGTCGGTAAATTAGCGGGCACAACATAAATGAACGAAGATACTCTTTTCCTTGCCTGTACGCGCCCGGCCATGTTTGCTGGTGTTACAATGGAAGCGATGGCGATCAATGTCATGGCGACATCCATTCTTTTCATTTTGACCAGTGATTTTACCATGTTTGGTCTTGGTATTGGGATGCACTTTATTTTGCGAGAAGTGACAAAGTACGATCACAATCAATTTCGCGTATTATTTGCATGGCTCAATACCCGAGGAAAACAAAAAAACCTCAACAGATGGGGAGGAGGTTCTACCTCCCCTTTACGCCTTATCCGCACGTATAAGGAACTAAGCTGAAGGAACGAAACTGGTGAAACAGATGTCAATAATGAAACGGGAAACTTTGCCTGAAGAATATATTCCCTATATACGCTACATCAACCAACATGTCGTTGCTTTAAATTCACGCTGTTTAATGGTTGTGATGGCTGTTGAAGGTATAAATTTCGACACTGCGGATATTGATCAATTAAATTCTTTACACAACCAATTAAACACCCTTTTAAAAAATATCGCAGATGAGCGGCTTGCTTTATATTCTCACATCATCCGCCGCCGTGAAACGATATACCCAGAGGGTCATTTTCTTTCATCTTTTGCAACAACATTAGATGAAAAATATAAAAAGAAAATGGTTTCGCAAGAACTGTATAGAAATGATCTATTTATTTCACTGCTTTGGAATCCGGCCGCGGATAAAACAGAAAAGCTGGTTTCATTTTTTCAGCGCTTGAGCAAAGCCAAGAAAACACAATCTGAGCCCGACGAGGAAGCTATTCGTAAACTCGAAGAGTTAAGTCAAGATCTTATGCAAGGTTTGGAAGAGTATGAAGTCCGTCTGCTATCCATCTATGAACATGAAGGACTTTTATTTGCCGAACAAAGTGAATTTCTCCACCAGCTAGTAGGGGGAAGACGTGAGCGTATTCCTCTCACATTTGGAACTATTGCTTCAACAATTTACTCGGATCGTGTTATTTTTGGGAAAGAAATTATCGAAATTCGCCATGAAAGCAATGAACGCTTTGTGGGCATGTTTGGATGGAAAGAGTATCCTTCTAAAACACGCCCAGGTATGACTGATGGTCTGCTTACGGTGCCATTTGAATTCATCTTAACACAATCCTTTGTCTTTAAAAGTAAGGCAGCCGCCAGTGCGATTATGAGCCGCAAACAAAATCAAATGATCAATGCAGCTGACCGTGCTAGCTCACAAATCGATGCACTGGATGAAGCGCTAGATGATTTAGAATCAAACCGTTTTGTTTTGGGAGAACACCACATTTCTTTAGCTGTTTTTGCTGATCATCCTAAAATATTGTCTGAAAACTTATCAAAAGCACGTTCCCATTTAACCAATGGAGGAGCCGTGATTGCCAGAGAAGATTTAGGATTGGAAGCAGCATGGTGGGCACAGCTTCCTGGAAACTTTAGCTATCGTGCGCGTTCAGGCGCCATTACCAGCAGAAATTTTGCCGCTTTATCGCCCTTCCATTCTTTCCCTGTTGGCAAACTGAACGATAATGTTTGGGGAGCTGCTGTCGCATTGCTAAAAACACAGGCTGGTTCACCTTACTATTTTAATTTTCATTATGGCGATCTTGGAAACACATTTGTTTGTGGTCCATCAGGATCTGGTAAAACAGTGATTGTTAATTTTCTTCTTGCACAATTACAAAAACACAATCCAACAATGGTTTTTTTTGATAAAGATCAAGGAGCAGAGATTTTTGTACGGGCTGGAGGAGGGAAATACAAACCTTTAAAAAATGGGCAGCCCACGGGTATTGCTCCCTTAAAGGGCATGGAATACACCGAAAAAAATAAAATCTTTCTTCGTAATTGGATCTTAAAGCTGGTGACCGCTGAAGGGCAAATCGTAACAGAAGAAGAGCGACAAGATATCGCCAAAGCCATTGATTCCTTGGAAAACTTACCCCCAACCCAGCGCTCTCTTGGTGCCCTTCAACTGTTTTTTGACAACACATCCAAAGAAGGAATTGCCATACGGCTGCAACGCTGGATTAGAGGCAATGATTTAGGATGGGTTTTTGATAATGACCAAGATGATCTCAATTTAAATGCGCAGTTCATTGGCTATGACATGACCGATTTCTTAGATAATGAAGAAATTCGGCGCCCCTTAATGATGTATCTCTTTCACCGCATTCTTGATCTGATTGATGGGCGGCGCATCATTATCGTCGTTGATGAATTCTGGAAAGCTTTAGAAGATGATTCATTTAAAGCTTTTGCGCAAGATCGGCTAAAAACAATTCGTAAACAAAATGGCATGATGCTCTTTGCAACACAAAGCCCTAAAGATGCTTTGAACTCAACAATCGCGCACACAATCATTGAGCAATGCCCCACCCAAATATTTTTTCCAAATCAAAAAGCAAATTACAATGATTATGTCGAAGCTTTCAAACTTACTGAGCGTGAATTTGAACTGATACAGTCAGAGTTAAGCAGAGAATCCCGTCGTTTTCTCATCAAACAAGGACAAAGTTCCGTCGTTGCAGAACTTAACTTACGTGGAATGAATGATGAGATCGCCGTTTTAAGCGGCACAACAAAAAACATTGAACTCATGAATGAAATTATCAACGAATATGGAGCTGCCCCTGACAAATGGCTGCCCATATTTTATCAAAGGAGAAAAAATCAATGAAAAAATATGGCTTAGTTACACTGTTATCTTTTTCTTTTATTTCTCATGCAATAGCGCAAACAACATCTGATGTGGATGAATATTATAAACAAGCACTCGAGAACACACAAAAATTAGATGCTGCAAAATCAGAAACAGCTGAAAACATTTATAAAAGCGCAACTGAAACTGCAAAAAAAATCAAAGACATAAGTCAACAACTTGAAAATATTAAATCAAAACCAGACACAAAACCAGAAGAATTGCAAGCCCTTCGACAAGATCTTCAAGTAAAGCTTTCTCTTCTTCAAGCCGATCTTCAAGTAGCTTCTTTAAAACTTCAGTCTCTTGATATGATTCAAGCAAGAGATACGAAGACAAAAGATGAATTACGTGAAGAAAAGGAACAAAAAAAGCATAAATATCTTGAGGCACAATTAAAAGAAAAAGAAAAAGAATTAAAAGAAAAACTTGAAAGTACAAGTACAAATGTCAGACTTTAGTTTTTCTCCCTTTGAAAGCGTTTCTGGGTATATTTTAAAACCCCTTGATAATGTGATGGACACGACGGTGAGTGGGCTGTCTTCTGCTATTTCAGCGCCCTTAAATCTCGCCGCAATCATTTTTATCTTTCTTTATGGCTATAATGTTATGACAGGTCGCGTTGCGCTTTCCATGCATAGTCTTCTCAATAATGTTGTTAAAATCGTTGTTGTTACAACAATGGCAACAAATGCGGATACATTTAATACTTATGTCAAGGATATTTTCTTCAATGATTTATCCAATGCTATTGGGAATGCGCTTAACAGTAATCCTGCAAGCTCCAATGTTTTTGATTATATTTTGTTAAAGGCAAGTTCGCGTTATCAAGAAGTCTTATACAATGCTTGGTTTTTTGAAAAGATCATTGTGGGTCTTCTTGGTTCTATCATGCTTCTCGCGGTTATTCTTTTTTGTATAGGTGGTTTTATTGTGCAAATGTTTGCACAAGTTGCACTCGTCATGATTATAGGTCTTGGGCCTCTATTCATTAGTTTGTATTTGTTCAATGCAACGCGAAAATACTCCGATGCATGGATTACAACTTTGATCAATTTTACCATTTTACAAGTTCTCGTAATCATGCTTGGAACCATTATATGTCAAGTTATCCTACAGGTTCTCAAAGTTTCATATGAATCAATTTACGTTCTTTTTCCCCCTGTCATCGTCATTTCGATCATAGGAGTTATTATCTTCCGTGCGCTTCCTGGTATTGCAACAGCGCTGGCCTCTGGCGGACCATACTTTAACGCTGGTGTCTCTTCAGGAGGACAGATTTTTACAATGCTTTCCAATGGTGCAAGAGCGAGTGGCAATGCAGTAAAAAGTGCCACTTCACAAATCTCAGGAGCTGCCGGTAACGCTGTTAGAAGTGCGGCAGGGGCGGCAGCAAAAGCAGGTAAATCTGGAGGCGGTCGTGGTCGATTTTAAGATAAAGCACCTCTTTAAAAGAATAAGCATTTTTGTTTTTGCCTTGTGTGCGCCCTTTGGCGTACACGCCATGATCCTGTTCCAGATAAGATCTAACATCTTGGGTCTAACAATAAAACCAATCAAAACCTTGCATCACATAAACTTGTAAAAATGTTCAGAACAAAGGCTCTCATGCATTGTATTCCAAGATATTTGTGAGTTCAAAAAATGAAACGAAAAATAACTTTTGTTATGGTCCTAACAATCGCTCTTACTGGTTGTGCCTCTTTGAGTGGCCCTAAAAAACCACCACGCTGTAATGGCAAACATACACGCGCTTTAAATAAAGATAAGTGGAATTGGGACAATAAAAACATTGTCTACCCAGAAAAGAGTGTAAAGCCTGTTACCACTCCCATCATTCTCAATACTTTGGAAAGTGAAAAAGTAACAGCCAATTCAGCTTTATTAAAGCCGGTTATTCATGAAGCACGATCTGATAAAACTGTGGAGGTTATGCGTGAAAAGTGATGCCCTTGAAGAATATATAAAAGAAGCGCGCTCATTTGACATTGATCGCATGCATAGCATGCGCGTGCGGATGAAAATCTCCATGGCTTTAACAGTGCTTTTTGGATTGATGACAATTGCGCTGGCTTTAGCTGTCGCAGCTTTGACACCTTTGAAAACGGTAGAGCCTTTTGTTATCCGCGTTGATAACTCAACAGGTATTATTGATACTGTAAGCGCCCTAAAAGAATCCCCTAACGACTATGATGAAGCGATAACGCGTTATTTTGCCAGCCAATATGTTCGCGCTCGTGAAGGTTTTCAAGCATCAGAAGCAGAAAACAATTTTCGCTTAGTCTCTCTTTTATCTTCTCCAAAAGAACAAAACCGTTTTGCAAAATGGTACGCGGGCAATAATCCAGAAAGTCCGCAAAATATTTATCATAACATGATTGCTACGATCACAATCAAATCAATCTCTTTTATAAGTAAAGATCTTATCCAAGTTCGTTACTATAAAACGATCAGAGACTTGAATGAAAAAGAAAATATTTCCCATTGGATTTCAATCTTAAATTTTTCCTACGTGAACGCACACATTTCAACGTCTGATCGTCTTATCAACCCTCTTGGTTTTCAAGTATCGGAATATAGATCTGATCCAGAGGTAATAAAATGATCAGACTTTTACAAACAATCTCTTTAATTTTTACGATCACTGTCAGCTTTCACACAGCTCTCTCACTTGCGGAAACAGCGCCTGTCAGTGCACGTAAAGATAACCGCATCAGATTTGTCAATTATGACCCCTACAACGTCGTACAAATCATTGGCTCCATTCGCTCTTCGGTTCAACTAGAATTTGCCGTTGATGAAGAAGTAACCTATGTAGGAATTGGAAATTCGGTTGCTTGGCAAGTTGCACCGGCTGGACACTTTGTTTTTCTCAAACCACGTGAAGTTCAGCCTGTGACAAATTTACAAATTGTCACAAGCCGCCAAGATGGAACACAACGCTCTTATCAATTCGAGCTACAAGTCCGTGAAGGCGATGTTTCAGCCGGCAATGAGACGTATTTCTTGGTAAAGTTTCGTTATCCAGAAGATGAAGCCTTACGTAAGAAATTAGCCGAAGCAGAAAAAGAAAAACAACGTGAAGAAAACTTTGTCAATGATATTTTAAATATCCATGAAGATTTTGGACCACGCAATTGGGCTTATGAAGCTCAAGGCTCATCTCTTATTGAACCTGCTTCTGTCTATGATAATGGGAAAACAACAACCTTTACCTTTTTAGGCAACATTGAAATCCCTGCCATTTACATTGTATCGCCTGATGGGCAAGAAGCGCTTATTCCCAAATCGATTAAAGGCAACAAGGTTATTGTTCATGCAACAGCTGCACAATTCACGCTACGACGTGGGAATGAAGTATTGTGCATCTTTAACAAAAGGTTCGTACCAAAAGGAATTAATCCTGAAACAGGTACGACATCACCATCTGTACAACGTAAAGTGAACCTAGGAAGCAGCCATGAATAACACCGTGGATGAAAAAAGCATTAATGATCGCGATACAATAAAAAATGCTCAAGGGAAAAGTCAACAGAACAATGTGGGGAAAGCTATTGCTCTTATTATTCTTTTCAGTGTCTGTCTTTATTTAGCCTATTCAACACTTGTTACAGACAAAAAGCAACCAATTGAATCTTCAAAAGAAGGAAAAGTTATAAAACAAACAGAGCTTTTTCATCCTGCAAAGCCTACCCCTCCCCCCTTTGAACAGCCTCAACGAAATAACGCTCTATTACCAAAAGTCGAGCTACCAACACCAAACATCAATCAATTAAATTCTGATGACTCACTGCTGGAGGCAGCACAACGTGCTCCTGTATTAGCTTATGCAAGTACACAACAAGGCAAAATAGATTCACAAACAAATAATGGTGCTTTGCCTCACCAACTTGAAAGCAAACCTGATGAAACGACACAACGTTTTAATCATCTTCTCAAACCCACAGTGCTTGAAGGTATTCGTGCTTCAACCCTTGGCAATCGAAACTACATCATCGCGATGGGAACTTCTATTCCTTGTATTTTAGAAACAGCCATCAACAGTGATCAACAAGGTTTTGCCAGTTGTATCATCTCCAGAGATATCTTATCAGACAATGGTCGTGTTGTGCTTCTTGATAAAGGCACCCAAATTGTTGGTGAATATCGCGCCGGATTGAAAAAAGGCCAAACACGTCTCTTTGTACTATGGAATAGAGCAAAAACCCCCAATGGTATCATTATATCTTTAGCTTCACCGGCAACGGATGCTTTAGGGCGTTCTGGTATGGATGGAGATATTGATAACCATTGGCTCGAGAGGATTGGGTCTGCGCTTCTTGTCTCACTAATAAAAGATGCAACACACTATGCCAATAAACGTTTATCAAAAAAACAGGAAAAAGAAGAAACTGAAACAATCTCTTCAGGACAAAACATCGCAAACATTCTCGTAGAAAATTACGCCAATATTCCTCCAACATTATCCAAAAACCAAGGGGAAATGGTGAATATCTTTGTTGCCCGCGATTTAGATTTTTCCAGCGTTTATAAATTGAAAGTCATCGAAAACAAAAAACAGATTATCAATCGAGCTGTTTCAAGAAACTTTTACAAAAATTCGGCGGTAACTTTAGAATGAACTCAAACTTACATACCATGAGCGATGAAACCGTTGCGATTGTTCTCACAAAACTTGAACCCATCAGTGCTTTTTTGAAAGATGATAGACTCTTTGAAATTGTTATCAATCGTCCCTATCAAGTCATGACTGAAGGATTTGATGGATGGAAAACAATAGAAGCACCGGGGCTCTCTTTTAATGAGCTTATGGGGATTGCGAAAGTTGTAGCATCCTATTCCAAGCAAAACATATCGGACAAAAACCCAATATTATCTGCAACGCTACCAGGCAATGAGCGTATTCAAATTGTCATTCCACCGGCTGTCGAAAAAGACACGATTAGTATGACAATTCGCAAACCGTCATCGCAGAGTTTTTCTCTCGAAGAGCTCGCCAAGAAAGGCCTCTTCTCGCTCTGTGAACAGGTCTCTTTCACCCCCTTGAATGACTATCATTCTCGTTTTAACGAACTCAAAATCATCGAGCATAAATTAGCCAATGCCTACTGTAATAAAGACTTTGTCTCTTTTTTAAATCAAGCTGTAGAATGCCAGAAAAATATTTTAATTGCGGGAAAAACCGGTTCGGGTAAAACAACATTATCAAAAGCATTAATCGCCAAAATCCCTCAAGAAGAGCGTATTATCACCATTGAAGACACGCAAGAATTGGTGATACCACACCCTAACCATGTCTCAATGTTCTATTCAAAAGATGGACAAGGCTTAGCCTCCGTTGGCCCCAAAGAGTTACTTGAATCATCTTTACGGATGCGTCCTGATCGTATTCTTTTGCAAGAACTTCGAGATGGTACAGCCTTTTATTATATCCGCAATGTCAATTCAGGCCATCCAGGTTCCATTACGACGGTTCACGCATCAACAGCACTTGCAGCCTTTGAGCAGATGACCCTTTTGGTCAAAGAAAGTGAAGGCGGTGGTGATTTAGAGCGTGATGATATTCGAGGCCTGTTGATTTCAATGATTGATATCATCATCCAATGCAAACGGATTGAAGGAAAATTTAAGGTCACAGAAATTTATTACGATCCCTTCAAACAACGAAACATCTTTGGAGGTGACTAAAAGAAGATCACACCGGCTGCCAAAGGCTCTTTTAAAGCAACGATTGCAAATAAGAGAAAAAATGCATGAAAACCAACGAAACAGAAAATAGAGAAAATCTTTTATCGATGACAGAAGAAGAATTAAAAAAACGCCGTGAAGCCGTTGAAGCAGCCATCAGCACCCATGCGATAGAGGGAATAGCGCTTCATCCTACAACACTCAAAATTTTAGAAGAATACGCAAAGGGGAATATTTCACTCGAGGAATTTAACACTCTTATGGATAACGTAAAATTATAAGGAAGCTACGATGCCAAAAGCAAAAGCAAAGACAAAAAATATACAGACAGTTTCTCCCCATCATTATGTTTACCCAAACACCACAACACTCAAAAATAAATATGGAATAAAAGACTTAAAATCCTTTCTGGAGAAATGCTCACATGATACAGCAGAAGCAATGGTTAATCTGCGTGAAGCCCCCTTACCAGAAAATTTTGATAGCTCCTATCTATGCTCTATTCATCACCACTTATTTAAAAATACCTTTGAATGGGCTGGATATCTGCGCCATCTCCCCTTTACATTTGAAGATGGCACCACAGCCGCCATGCCCGAAATGAAAAGAACAGGATGGGAAAATCCTTTTGCACTCGGTGATGAAATCCAAGACGGTTTACAAAAATTAGATCAAACGCTTGCCGAAAAAGATAATTTGCAAGGCTTAACGCGTGAGAAATTTAACGCTGAAGCAATAAGCTTATTTAACTTCCTTCATCAACTCCATCCTTTTAGAGAAGGCAATGGACGTACACAACGGGTCTTTTTTGAAAATCTTGCCAAAGCCGCAGGGCATCAGCTTGATTTTTCACTTGTTACAAAAGAACGCATGATGCTCGCCAGTGTTGCTGTAGCAGAAAATGGTGATCTAGAACCAATGCAACATCTGTTTGAAGATATCTCTAATCCCAATAAAATACTTCTTTTAAAGGAATTCATGAGCAACATGAAAGAACTTGGGCGCAATGTTAATGATCGTCCTGTTATGGTTGCAAAAGAAGGTGAAACTTACAGGGGCACCTATAGGGGTGCTGGTTATGATAGCTTTGCTTTCAATGTGAAAGGCGCTTATATCATCGGTAATAAAGAGCATCTCACACAAGAACAACTCAAAACATTAAAACCCGGTGACAAATTTACCTTTACAGTCCCAAAAACAAAAGAGCTTGAAAGCATTCTCATTCCACAAGAAAGATTAGCTCCTTTGACAGAAAATGAAAAAGCCGAAATGATTGCTGAAGATTCTTGCGTACACACAAGCTTAAAACAGATCCAGAAATTGGCAAAAATTGTTTATGGTAACGAAAAAATATTAGACAAACAGATGGTAGAGATCATCAAAAATCCAAGCTTAGGCCAGCAGCTCGCCAACCAGATTGAAAGAGCACCGTACTCTATTTCTCATCTTGCAGGTTTCAGTTTATGTGGACTACAAAATCAGGCACGCGCAAACGCTAAAAATCATCTTGAGATGCTCTGTACTGCCGTTGCAAATTTCACGCATGCTGTAAAATATGCTGAAAAGGAAATTACGCAAGAACATGCAACAGAACAAAGTCGCCTTGCAAAAACAATAGAAATGCCAAGTCAAAGCTTGCAAGACCTCTTCACCTTGCCAAAAGAATTACAGCAAGAAGCTTTAGCAAAAAATCCTTTATGTCAAAAAGAGCTCAGCAACTTTGTAAAAAAGATCAACACCCGTCTCTCACCAAATGAACATAAAGCAGTCCAAAATAATGAGTATGAAACACTAGCTCAAAGCATTGGTGTATCAGAAAATAAAGCCAAACAAATTACAGAAATTATTAAGCAAACCAAAGAAGTACATCAACGAGCACAAATATGCACAATGCATCGTTCCCAAGCATTTGCTATGGCCTGCTAAGAATAGACAAAAGCTTCCTCCTTAATGAGAAAGACTCATAAACGAAAACTGTTTGGCGTTATCTGCACCTTTGCAAAAAGAGATGAGAGTTCATATCACACACCTGGAAAAGAGCACTTCGCAACATATTCTGACAGAATTGAAAGTAAAATATAATGAAATATACCAAAACACAAATGGTACTCATTTTAACCCCTATCGCTTTAGGTGCTTTAACGATATTCCTTGTCCCTCACTTTTTGTTGTTTATAACAAATGGACTAAAGAGCGATCAAATTTATTGGACTCTTCGTTCTGAGCCTTTATTAGTCTTAGCACTAACGGCTGCTGTTTCATTGTTGTATAGTCTCTCGCAAAAACTGCACCTGCGTAAAATGATCACTTTTGTCTCCGTTGTCTTTTTTGGAACAACCGCTCTTTACTATATTGGTGGTGAAATAAAACGTTTAAGTCCCTATGTTGGCCAACAAGGAATAACGTGGAGCTACGCTCTTCAATTTATGGATCCCATGGTTGTCTTTGGCATCATCATTGGTGTTTTTTTGTCCCTCATTCAATTCATAACAACCTCTCCACCTAAAAGTAAGGTCAAGCGTGCAAAAAAAGGTGTTTTTGGTGAAGCATCATGGATGAATTTAAGAGAGGCAGCAAAAATCTTTCCTGCCAATGGGCAAATTGTTGTGGGTGAAAGATATCGTGTCGATCAAGATAATGTGTGCAACATTCCCTTTGCACCTGGCAATAAAACAACATGGGGAAAGGGTGGAACAGCCCCTTTGCTAACCTTTAATCTTGATTTTGGTTCAACTCATATGATCTTTTTTGCTGGTTCTGGTGGCTATAAAACAACAAGTACAGTAGTTCCTACGTGTTTAACCTATCCAGGGTCTATTATTTGTCTTGATCCTTCAACAGAAGTTGCCCCAATGGTCAAATTTGCGCGTCAAAAAATGGGAAATAGAAATGTCATTGTTCTCGATCCCAACTCATTGTTAACAAAAAACTTTAATGTCATCGATTGGCTTTTAGACGACAGCGTACCACGCACACAACGCGAAGCGAATATTGTAAGCTTTTCAAAGTTGCTTCTTACAGATAAAAAATCAGACAATTCTTCAGCGGAATATTTCTCAACACAAGCCCATAACCTATTAACAGCTCTTCTTGCTCATGTTGTATTTTCTGATGAATATGAAGACTGTGAGCGCAATTTAAAAACATTGCGTGGTATTCTCTCTCAATCAGAAACAGCTGTTGTTAATCAATTACGCATGATTCAAGAAACAACACCTTCTCCTTTTATTCGTGAAATGGTTGGTATTTTTACAGAAATGGCAGAACAAACCTTTTCAGGGGTTTATACCACCGCCTCAAAAGACACCCAATGGCTTTCTTTATCCAATTATGCAGATCTTGTCTGCGGAGATGATTTTTTTTCCTCAGATATTACCAATGGCAATACAGATGTTTTTCTCAATCTCCCCGCAAGCATTTTAAACAGTTATCCAGCTATTGGACGTGTGATTATTGGCGCCTTTCTCAATGCCATGGTTACAGCAGACGGTAACTATAAAAAGCGTGTTTTATTTGTCTTAGATGAAGTTGATCTTTTAGGCTATATGAATATTTTAGAAGAAGCCCGCGACCGTGGACGTAAATACGGTACATCCTTGATGCTCTTCTATCAATCCTCTGGCCAGTTGGTCAACCACTTTGGAGAAGCAGGAGCACGTTCATGGTTTGAAAGTTGTTCCTTTGTCAGCTATGCTGCCATTAAAGATCTCCAAACTGCCAAAGACATTTCAGAACGCTGTGGCCAAATGACCGTTGAAGTAACCGGAACGAACAAATCAAGAGGTTTATCTTTAGGAAAGAGTTCATACAACGTCAATTACCAACAAAGAGCCCTGATTTTACCCCACGAAGTTATTCAAGAAATGCGTCAAGATGAACAAATTATTCTTATGCAAGGACAACCCCCTTTACGTTGTGGGCGCGCCATCTATTTCAGAAGAAAAGAAATGTTAGCCGCAGCTGCAAAAAACCGCTTTGCTCCACAAAAGAAAAACTAAAAAACACCCTCTAATGGAGGCCATGCATCAAAACAAAAACATCAAAGGATAAAAGCAGAGATTCTATCTCATAAAAGCCTATAAAGAAGGAATTCCCGCTTGATACAACAAGAAAAATATGGGGAAAAGTCTTTAAATGATGGTATTATACCTGTGCTTACCAATGCCAATTTTCTTTATAAAGCACTCTCCTCATCTCCAAATAATAAATACCAATCATATCTATGCCTTGAGAATCCTATCAGGAAACTTTTGAAGGCACCGCTTTTATAGGGAAATTTTTCTACAAAAAAATTAAAAGACAATATGCATGAAAACAACCCAAATGAACCATTCTCTCTCAGTAAAAGAAAAAAATGCCAAGATAAAGATTGATACACTCAAAAACACCTACGAATTTGAGGGATTTTTTCCTCACCCAAGTCTCAACATCTCAAAACAATATGCGTGGGGGATTTTCAAACAAAAAGTTTAACACACTCTCATAGACAATGTAACATTATAAGGAATGTAACAATGCCCAAAGCAAAAGAAAAAACAAAAGGAATTCCCTCACCCCATAATTATATCTATCTTGGTACCCAAATTCTCAAAAATAGATATGGAGAAACAGATTTAAAACGTTTTCTGGAAAAATGCTCACATGATAGGCAAAAAGCCATGATCAATCTGCGTGCAGAACCCCTGCCAGAATATTTTAATTCAACTTATCTATGCTATATCCACCAACAATTGTTTAAAAATACCTTTGTATGGGCTGGACATCTGCGCCATATCCCCTTCGCATTTACAGACGATAGCATTGCCGCCATGCCAGAAATGAAAAGAATGGAATGGGGCAATAATTTTGCAACCGGTGAAGAAATCCCTGAACTCTTACAAAAATTAGATCAAACGCTTGCCGAAAAAGACAATTTGCAAGGCTTAACACGCGAAGAATTTGTCAAGGAAGCAACGAGTCTATTTTATTCTCTTCACAAAATCCACCCATTCATAGATGGCAATGAGCACACAGAACAAGTCTTTTTTGAAAATCTTGCCAAAGCTGCAGGACATCAGCTTGACTTTTCGCTTGTCACACAAAAACGTATGATGGCTGCCTGTAGCGAAGCAATGCAATATAGCAATACACAACTGTTGAAAGATCTTTTTGAGGATATCTCCAATCCCCCCAAAATACGTCTTTTAAAAGAATTTATGGACCACATAAACAATACGGGACGCAACGTGGATGATCGCCTTGTTATGGCAACAAAGGCAGGAGAAACCTATATAGGAACTTATAAAGGTTGTTATTCAGAAGGTTTTATACTCGATATGCAAGGAACTTACATCATTGGTAGCAAAGATGATCTCACACCAGAACGATTAAAAACACTAAAACCTGGTGATATCATTACCTTTACCGCCCCCAACAGCAAAGAGCTTGAAAACACGCTTATTCCAAAAGAAACATTAGCGCCTCTCACAAAAAGTGAATGTGCCAAAACAGTTGCGCTAGATAGTTACGTTCTCAAAGCTCAAAAGCAAGTCCGAGCTTACGCAAAAGCTGTTTATGGTGACGCAAACGTATTAAACGAACAGATAGAAGAGATTATTAAAAATCCAGAATTAGGCAGACAGTTTGCTAATCAGATTAAACAGGCACCGCACTCTGTTTCTCCTCTTGCAGGTTTTAGTATATGCGGTCTACAAAATCCGGCACGTGTACACGCTCGAAATTATCTTGATGTGCTCTCTCTTGCAATTGAGAATTATGTGTATACTGTAGAAGCTACCTATAATATAGTCACTCGAGACCATAAAATTAAACAAGAACGCCTTGGAAAAGCGGTAGAGAATCCCAGTCAAAACTTGCAAATTATTTTTGCTTTATCACCGGAAAAACAAAGAGAAATCTTGTCTCAATCTCCTCAATTACACCAAGAGCTCCGTACTTTTATAAACAGTTTAGAACATCGTCTCTCATCAAACGAATGTAGTGCGATCACAAATAAAGATTATGAAACACTTGCACAAAGTATTGGTATATCAGAACAGAAAGCACGAGAAATTACCGACATTGTTCAAAAAGCAAGGAACACTCATAGCCAATTCTACACACGCACACAAAATCGTTCAAATACACTTGCTATGGCCAACTAAAAATATGAAACTTTGTTTTTTTGATTTAAACACCTATGTGAAAGAGATATTTTAATATTCTTATCATACATGCAAAAAACAGACTACTTAAGCGCCCTACCACCAATTTTGCACATAGCATATACACCATATCCAAAGCAATTGGACAGGATAATTGTTAATTCCTTTTAAACGTCATGATTACTACCAACGAAAGCTACAAAAGCCTATTTTATTTGTCTTAGATGGAGTCGATTTTCGTGGTTATATGAATATTTTAAAAAGAGCACTCATTTTACCCCACGAAGTTATTCGAGAAATGCGTCAAGATGAACAAATTATTCTGATGCAAGGCTCCCCTTCGCAATGTGGTTGCGCCATCTATTTCAGAAGGAAAGAAATGTTAGCCGCAGCTGCAAAAAACCGCTTTGCTCCACAAAAGAAAAACTAACTTCTTATTACGAGATCTTGACTATGAAAAGTCCAACCACAAAAACAACATACATTTCTATTTTTTAAAAACCCGTTAACAAAAAGTTTTTGACCGCTTCTTCACACATAAGGAAAACATGATAAAAAATCCGTGTTTTTTCCTTTTTGTATTTTGTGTATCGTTTTACCAGTACCCATCGTCTTTACAAGAAAGTCCACCCCCCTCAAATCACCTATAACCAAACCAACATTTCCACTTGAGAACGTCCTGCAAATACATTCCTACAAAGCTTTTTGTTTATAATTTATCCCCTACAAACAAGCAAAAACATTTCACAACGCTAATCACCAATATCAAGACTTAAAAAAACGGTTGATCTTTGAGACAACAACTCTCAAAACACCTACACTCAAGAACATCGATTTTTTCCCAAAAAATATTTAAGATATACATCAAAATGAATAAATCATTCTTATACAAGCTTTCCCCCCTTTACGATATCATAAAGTGTTCTATTTTAATGATAAAGCGCTGAAAAAGGCTTTTCTCCCCAACCAAAGAAAAGTTTTTATTCTCTTATGGGTCTTAAATCTTAAAGCAGCGCACACAATAAGAGCAACAACACAAAGTAAAAAACATTTTGTTGCAAAAATACACAAAAAAGATGTTCGTATGGCAAGATATTCATATGGAGCAATAAAAAAAATATAATGGAGAAAAATTTTTGATGACTGCTTTTGCCCATAGATTCACCAATCTGAGAGCTGTGTATGAAAAGTACCAGCACCATCCACTAACCAAGAGCGATTACACCCGCTATATCCACGCCCCTCATCAAAGCGCTCTTGCAAACAACTTTGTTAAAGGAAAAAACAACAATTTTAAGCAACATTTTTCTTTTTGACCTCTTCCTTACACCTCAAAAAACGAAGATTTTACCCAGAGTCAATTTATAGAAAATCCATTTTCTGACCACTCATGGGCTTCATATCAGCGCCCTAAATACCAGCATTTTACAGTACAAGATAATAAACAAAGGAAACATCAGAAAAGCTTTTCAAAAGCATCACAAAACGATTGATACAACATCCATACACTGAAGGGAAAAGCACTCCCTCTCATAACAACCAAAATCTCAAAAGAATACGCGAAGGGGAATTTTTCACATGCAGCGTTTAAGACGCTCATCAACCATCACCCTACCTACTTAGGAGAGATTACATGTTAGAGCAAAATTATCTATATAAAGGAACCAAAACACTCAAAAATAAATATGGCATCAAAGACCCTAAAAAACTGTATCAACGCAGTACCCATGACGTCACTAAAGCAGCCGTAAATTTTCGCCATGAACCACCCCCACAAAAATTTGATGCTTCCTATCTAAAACTAATCCACTGGAGCCTCTTCTACGAAACTTTTGAATGGGCGGGCCACACCCGCGATACATCCTTTACATTTGAAGACGGCACTTCTGCCCATATGCCGGCGATGCGTCCCAAAGGTTATGAAGTTCCTTTTGCTATTGGACCGAAGATTCAAAAAGAACTAAAACAACTCGAAAAAACACTTAATGAAAAGAACAATTTAAAAGGTTTATCGCGCCAAGAATTTGCTGAAAGTGCCGCTGAAGTTTTTATGGCGCTTGAACACGCGCATCCTTTTAGAAAAGGGAATGGGCGCGTCAATCGAATGTTTATGGAAAAACTTGGACAAGCAGCAGGGCATACCATTGACTTTTCTTTCATCACAAAAGGACGCATGACAGCAGCTTGTATTGAAGCCATGCAATATGGCAATCCTCAACCGATGAAAGATCTTTTTGAAGATATCACGCATCCGCAAAAATCCCTTGTTTTAAAAGAATTCATCTCCCAAATGAGAAACGCTGGATTGGATGAAATTAACAATCGTGTTGTTGTTGCTGCAAAAGAAGATGTAACCTATGAAGGCATCTTTAGAGGTTTTTCAGCAGAAGGTTTTGTCATGGAAGTAGAGGGAGCTTTCGTCGTCGGACACAAAGATGATCTTCCCCCAGAACAAGTCAAAACATTACAAAACGGTGCCCGCCTCTGCTTTCAAAAAACCAACGTTCAAAGCTTAAAAGAAACACTGATCCCAAAAGAAACTTTAGCCCCTCTTACCCATGAAGAGTTATTTGAAAGGATTTCAAATGACGCTTATGTTGAAGCATGCCGAAAAGAAATCGAAAATTTATCAAAGACTGTTTATGGTAAAACCCAGTCCTTAAAGACAACATTAGATATCATAACGGCAGCTCCAAACTTAGGAAATCAGTTTGCCGATGAAACTTTACAAAACCCTCAATCAATTTCTAAATTTGCTGGGAGTAAAATACTTGGCATGAAAAGTTCAAATCGCAGACAAGCCGAACAGGCTGTTCCACAACTCAGCCAAGCCCTTAAAAATTATGGCGCAATAACACAACAAACAAAAGATGCAATTCTAGAGCAACACCAAAGAGAACAAAATCGCCTGAACCACACTGTCGAAAAACCTGGAAAAAATTTACAAAACCTTTTTGCCTTACCAGAAGAACAACAAAGGGAAGCTTTATTGCATTCTCATTCACTGCGACAAGAACTCCATACCTTTTCACGACAACTACACAATCGTCTATCCTCAGAAGATCGTAAAGCCATACAAGAAAAAGACCATACCAGACTAGCGTGCCTCCTTGGGACATCGGAAAGCAAAGCAAAAGAAATTGCGAATACAGTAAAGAACACCCAAGAAGCACAATGCCAAGCTCGCAGCTTGAAAGTTAGTCGTTCCTCATCGCTGGCTCTTACCGGCTAAAAACGCGTAAACTTTTGCCTTCCAACAGAACTCTTTATGCCAATCATTTTATCTCCATTGCGCCCACCAATTGTTTTAAAATGTTACAAAAGATAGTCCTAAAAATGAATCCTATAATTTACTATAACTTATTGATAATATTTCATAAAAAAACTGTATAAAAGACATAAATGTCCATTACATATCAATATGAATAGCGCGAAGTCTTTGGAGACCATTCAGTTTGATATTCTTCTTTTGTCTTAAAAAATATCAAAAAGTGGGAAATGCGCCAAAGAGGTTTTCTAAAAATATTGAAAGGAAACAGCCATGAAAAAAAGTCACCCACAACCAGCCCCCCAGAACCCACAACCCCAGAGCCAAGCCCCCCTCTACGCAAAGGTTAATAAACCACCCAAAGAACAGCGCACCTCACCTCAATATACACTTCAACAACCACCAGAAACGGTTTATGCTCCCAAAAAGCCACTTGACCAACAAAACCTAGGAGCTTCTAATGTAGAAGACCTCTACGCAAGGGTTAATAAGCCACCCAAAGAACAGCGCACCTCACCTCAATATACACTTCAACAACCATCAGAAACGGCCTATGCTCCCAAAAAGCCACTTGACCAACAAAACCTAGGAGCTTCTAATGTAGAAGACCTCTACGCAAGGGTTAATAAGCCACCCAAAGAACAGCGCACCCCACCTCAATATACACTTCAACAACCATCAGAAACGGCCTATGCTCCCCAAAAGCCACTAGGAAATCCCTATGACAGACTTGGTGAAAGACCAAGTGATGGGCGACGCACCGACAAACTCGTAAACCCCTATTCAATAACGGATTTGGCAGCACAAAATTGGCAAACACCCTACGACACAGTTGGTGGAGGTGCACAGGGTGGACGACATCCCCAAGAACCAGAACATCTCTATGCAGAGCTTGATTTTGGTGCAAATGGTGGACGCTCTCCCCAAAGATCACTCGAATCTGTCTATACAACGGTTGGCATGGGGGCTGAAGGCGGGCAAGAGTCTGAACAACTAGAAAATCCCATCTATCTAGGCGTTGGCGGAAATAGAATCTCCCCTCCCAGAACCCCAAAAGATGTGGTTACAACAAGGCTTTTACAAAACACAAGCTTTCAATATGGTGTAAGAGAAATCCAAGAGCGATGCAAAGTTGTTTATGGAAAAGAACATGCTTTGAATGGACCACTTGCGAAGATCCTTGACGATCCTCAAAATGCAGAACAAATCTTATGGGACCTTGCAGAAAATCCTCAAAGCGCTGGTAAGCTTGCAGGTCACAAAATACTTGGTGTAAAATCTCCAAGCCGCAGAGAAGCTGAAGATGAGTTTACCCACCTTTGCTCAGCTCTTGAGAGGCATATACATACGGCACAAAAGCTCCATAAACAGTTTACACGTGAACAGGAAAGAGAAAGAGGTCAAAAACAAGAAAATCCAGAAAGAGAAGCAGAACACAGACACCACCACCACCATCATCATCACGCAAGAGGACAAGAACAAAATAGTCCAGAGTACAGCCCACAACGACAAAGACATGGAGAAAAAGGAATGGCTTTTGCCATGTAAGTGGACATAAACATAAAAACAGATAGGTTTTTGTTTTTCATGTAATTTTTTTTCAGTGAGTTTCTTGGTGCAAATCATTTTATCGTGATTGCACCAAGAATTGTTTTAAAATATTACAAAAAATAGTCCTAAAAATGGATTCTGTAATTTATTATAACTTATTGATAATATTTCATAAAAAAACTGTATAAAAGACATAAATGTTCATTACATATCAATATGAATAGCGCAAAATCTTTGGAGGTCATTCGGTTGGATATCTTCCTTATATAAAAGTTATCAAAACTAAAAGTGGGGAATGCACCAAAGAGGTTTTCTAAAAATATTGAAAGGAAACATGTATGAAAAAACATCATCCAAGCCCTTCTGCAAATCCAGAAGCCCTCTATGCAAAAGTTAATAAACCAACCAGAGGAAACCAGCGCGGTCCAACCCCAGAAGAGGAAGTTCTATACGCATCAGTTAGCACCTCTTCCCCTCTTTCAAGAGACAGACATCATGCTCAAAGGAGTGAAGATCCTGAAACCGACTATACAACGGTTGCTTCTCCAAGACATGAAACTGATGTTCTATACGCATCAGTTAGCAGCGTTACCCCTTCTTCAAGAGGTAAACATCAAAGGACAGAAGATCCTGAAACCGACTATACAACGGTTGCTTCTCCAAGACACGAAACTGATGTTCTATACGCATCAGTTAGCAGCGTTACCCCTTCTTCAAGAGGTAAACATCAAAGGACAGAAGATCCTGAAACTGACTATACAACGGTTGCTTCTCCACAACAAAGAGGAAGATCTTCATCTTCCCTCACAACGGAACAAATAAGTGTCATGCTTTTAAAAAATCCACAAGTTCAAGCATATGCACAAGAGGTCGTGCATTGGGGTACAACTGTTTATAACAGTGACACGCTTTTCCAACAGCACTTGCAAGACATACTTAAAGATCCCACTAAAGGAAAAGAGCTTTCAAATCAACTTGCTGAAAATCCTGAATCTATGCATAGGCTTGCTGGACGCTCCACACTTGGCTTAAAAAATCAAGCACGCAAAGCAGCTGAAGACGGTTTTAAACTGCTCGTTGATGCCATTGATGGTTATACGAAAGCTGTAGAAAATGCAACGGAACAGCTATTGCACACCCCTCTAGCGGAACAAAGACGCCGTCAAGAAAATTCTCAGCAAGTTGAGAGACACCATCATCGTCATCATCATCACACAAGAGGACAAGAACACAATAGTCCAGAGCAAAGCCCTCAACGACAAAGACATGGAGAAAAAGGATTTTCTTATGCCATGTAAAGAGGCATAGACGTAAAAACAGATAGTTTTTGTTTTTCATGTAATTTTTTTCAATGAGTTTCTTGGCGCAAATCGTTTCATCGCGATTGCGCCAAGAATTGTTTTAGAATGTTACAAAAAATAGTCCTAAAAATGACGCCTGTAATTCACGATAAATATTGATAACTTATTGATAATATTTCACAAAAAAACTGTATAAAAGACACAAATGTCCATTAAGCTGATTGCAAATAGCGCAGATCTTTGGAAGCTCATTCAGCTCGATATTTCTTTTGTCTCAAAGCGATCCAAGCATAAAAGGCAAGAATGCACCAAAGAGGTTTTCTAAAACAATTTTTGAAAGGAAACATGCATGAAAAAAAAACACCCTCATCCTTTTCCATCCTCTTCAATACAAGAACTTATAAAGCTCTATGAACAAGCGGCGGCAGAGGTCTCAGGCGCAGCTCCCCTTCCTAAAGAAACGCCTTCAAAAAGCAAAAGACTGTCATCCATACCGGAAGAAGATGAGGAAAGACAATCTCTTTTAAGCGAAGAAACTGTACATGCATCAACAAATCGAACAGCTTCGTTAACAAGAGGCGGCTCTACCAAAAGACCGCAAGAAGCTGAAACGACACACGCAACAATTCCTTCACAAGCAGCATTACAAAGGGCAACAAGAGTTCTCTCAGAGGAAGAGATCATTCTATTGCTTCCACACCATTCATTGGTTCGAACCTATCAAGAAGAAATCCAACATTTATCCGCAAGTGCCTATGGTAACCCAAACATTTTGCAAGAAAAAATGCAGGAAATTCAAAGAAATCCCGCTGCAGGAGAGGAGCTCTCATGGCGCATGGCAGCCCATCCTGAAAGTCTTGCTAAACTTTCCGGCACCAGCGCGTTGGGCTTTAAAAATCGAGCACGTAGACAAGCGGAAGAGAGTTATTCCGCTCTCAGTATCACCATTGATTGTTATACAGAAGCTGTAAAACAGGCAAGAGAGAGCCTCGTACAATCTCCAGAGAAAGAACTCAAAAACTATGAACGCTTTATGGGGAAGGAAGCCGTCGCTGAACTTCTAAAAAAACCGGATCATCGTGAAAAAGAAACGCTTTCAGAGACAGAAATTTCTACCCAAATTCAACAACATTCAAAAGTCAGAAGACACCATGCCCAAATCCAATATTGGTGTAAAGTTGTTTTTGGTAACGCAAACATTTTGCAATCACAAACAGACGAGCTTTTCCAAAACCCTGAAACAATAGAAGCACTCGCACAACAACTTGCCGGAAATCCTCAATCTTTTCACAAGTACGCTGGTCGTAACTTTTGTGGCTTCAAAAATAAAGCACGCAGACATGCTGAAGCGGGTCTTTCTCACCTCATTGACGCCACTGACAATTATGCAACAGCTGTAACACAAGTAAGAGAGAGCCTTTCAAAAACTCAGCAGACAAAACAAGAACACAATGAAGCATCTTCTGACAGAGCGCAAAATTTGCATCAACAACAAAGCGTCTCACAGTCTACTCAACGCCCGGAGCCTTCAATAGTAACGCATGAAGGAGCAACACCCTCTACGCAACAAAGAGAAACAGATATTCGTCCTCGCAAAACTGCCGCCCCAAAAGCGATGGCTTTTGCCAGCTAAACAGACATAAGTTTTCACGTTGAATCCAACGTCTTGGCGCAACACAGGAAAGAGGTGTTTGCGCCAAGAAAGAGAGAAAATTGAAACAAAATTTATTTTTCCGTCCCTTAACCCAAACACTGGAGAAAACAATCTTTAGAGAATGAATATGATCTGAGCCAAGAGAGTCAAATCATGCGAAACCATTCAGTTTCATATCCTCTCTCATAGAAACAAATGAAAAAGCATAAAACAGGATAAAAACCAACGTACATTTTTAAATAGTATTTAAAAACAATATTGGAAGAGTTTGAAAGGAACATGCATGAAAAAAAGAAATCCCTCCCCTTTTATCACCGAAATGATGGAAAAATTTCAACAACCGGCTGAACAATCCCCCACCAGAACCCCTCCTTCCCAAGTTTCTCAAAGTTTGCCAAAAGCAACTGTAGAAAAACGCCCAGAAAATTTATCCCCCCACCCAAAAGTTGCTCCACCACCTCCCCCACGTATGAAAAGCCCAATGCAAACCAGCACAATGCCTCCTAACGCCAAAAACCAAGAGACGCCTCCCCCACAAAAAAAAGCAGCTCCACAAAAACCTCCGCGTGCAAAAGAGAGGCAACAACATAGACCAACAGTTCAAGAGTCCCCTTCCCCGCAAAAAAAAATGGCCCCGCCCCCGCCCCCACGTATGAGAGAAAAAACACAAGCCGACGCAAAAATCCAAAAGCATGAAACCCAAGAAAGCCCCTCCACGCGCATAAAAATGGCCCCACAAAGACCACCGCGTGCAAAAGATAGAGAACAAAACAAACCAACTGCTCAAGAATCCCCTTCTCTACAGACAAAAGTGGCTCCGCCCCTTCCCCCACGCATGAGAGAAAGAGTACAAAACGGCACAAAAATTCAAAATCCTGAAACACACGAACCAAGTGTTAGACCCAAAATATCATCACATATGAAAGTCAGGCAGCAAAGCAGTTCATCATCACAAGACAGTGGAACATATGCCGTCCCGCCTTCAAGAAAAACGCACCGTATACAAAACAGAAAACAAAGCGATACTGTCGTCTCAAAAACTTCCTCTCCACACACAGCAATTGAACAACCAAAACCGTCTCACGAACAAAAACCATCTATTAATACAATGGAAAGAGAGCTATTGCTCGTAGCATATCAAGAAGAAATACGATTTTTGAGCGAAAAGGTTTATGGCGACCGACTTATTTTAAATGAAAGAATAGAAGCAATCAAAGAAAACCCCGATATGGGAGAACAGCTCTTATGGGATGTTACAGAACGGCCTAAGTCTATTTCTAAGCTTGCTGGTAGAAAAGTTCTTGGCATAAAAAACCATGCGCGCAGAAAAGCTGAAGAAACTCTTCCCACCCTATGTGCTGCCATTAACGGTTATGTGTATACTTCAAAATATACAAAAAGTGAAAATATTTTACAAGGTTCTCACACGGAACAACAACATCAGCGACAAACACAAGAGGAAGAGCTAACAAATCAACATTTACAAAATCCGCTCAATTCAGAAAAGAAAATAAAGCCTCTCTCAAATGAGGAAATTGCCCGCAGAGTTCAACAAGATCCATCGGTTCAATATGGTCAAAGAGAGATCCAATATTGGTGCCAAATTGTTTATAATGATCCATTTATTTTGCAATATAGAATAGAAGATATGCACAAAATTCCAGAGATGGGAGAAGAGCTTGTATTTCAAATTGAAAAGGATTCTGCATCTGTTGCTCCACTTGCTGGTAAGCAAGTCCTTGGCGTAAAAAATGGAGCACGCAAAGCCGCTGAAGAAAATCTTCCTACTCTTTGTACCGTCATTAAGGAGTATGCTGAAACTGTAAAACAGTTAAGAGAAACCATTGTGCAAAACCATCAGGCAGAACAACAAAAACGTTATCAACCACCTACCGATTTCGATAAAAAATTACAAAAGCAGCAAAGCTTATCGCAGCCCCTGAAGCTGCCTGAACGCTCAACAGCAAAGCGGCATAAAGAGGTTACAGAAACTTCTAGACAAGAAGACCAGCCGCAGGTTCGACCGCGCAGAGCCGAAACATCAAAAGCAATGGCTTTGTCGTGATAAATCTCCTAATTGTTGGCTTTTTATCCAAAACTTTGGTGCAATTATCTTGCCAAGATTGCATCAAAGACGGTGTGTGAAATACAGAAAACTTTGAATAAGACACCCCATTATTTTACAGAATTCATTGATAAAATTTCACGATAATACTTCAAAATTATAAACTTTAACTTTGTTCCATGCGAATAAGGTCAATTTTTTCAATCATTCAAATAGGCATTCTTCTTTGAAGAAAACGCTATGAAAATAACATAAGGCAAAAAATGTAAACAAAGAAGATTTCAAAAAATAATGTTACCATTTGAAAGGAAATATGCATGAAAGAAAACACAGAACATTGTGCCTCCTCTACACAGGAAGAATTGCAAGAACAACACTCTGTAATTAATGCAGCCATTTCAAAGCAAATCAATGAAGAAGCGCAAAATTTTTTCTACCCCAATAGCAAAGTGCTTAAAAATAAATACCGCATCAAAGATAAAGAAATATTAAAAGAATGCTGTTCTAATGATGTAAAAAAAGAAATGATAAAACTGCATCAAGAACCTCTACCAGAGCAGTTTAATGCCTCTTATCTAAAATACCTTCATCAACGCCTCTTTTCCCGTACATTTGAATGGGCCGGACAAACACGCGAAAAGCCTTTTACATTTGAAGATGGCTCTGTTGCTTCTATGCCCATTTTGAAAAGAAAAGAATTTACAAAACCTTTTGCGATTGGCAGAAAAATACAGGAGGGACTAGAAAAGTTAGATAAAACGCTTGCTGAAAAGAATAATTTACAAGGCTTAACGCACGAAGAATTCGTTGAACAAGCAGCTGGTATAATGATAGATTTGCACCACTTGCATCCTTTCAGAGAGGGCAATAGGCGCACAAAGAGACTGTTTGTTGAAAAACTCTCTCAAGCAGCAGGACATGAGCTAGACTTTTCTCTTGTGAGCAAAAAACGTAAAGACTTTGTCCGCGCCGCTGCCATGGAACATGGTAACCCAGAGCCTATGAAGCATCTGCTTGAGGATATCTCAAATCCAGAAAAATTGCTCCTCTTACGAGAATTCACCAACTCTATGAGAGAGCTTGGATTGGATGAAAAAAATTATTATCTCGCTGTCGTTGCAAAAGAAGGAGAAACCTATCATGGTACCTATAGAGGCAGTGGACCCAATGGCTTCATGCTTGATGCCAACGGCATTTTCATCTTGGGAAATAAAAAAGATCTCACCCCAGAGCAAATACAGACATTAAAAATCGGTGATGCCCTCTCCTTTACAGCACAAAAAGTTCAAAACCCAGAAAAAAACCAGCAAAAAACATTGCTTCCAGAAGAAAAAGAAGAAAAAAGAGCCACTCTTAAAAACGATGAAATAACTGAAAAGAGCAAAGACAACGCATCCATTCAAACAAAGAAAAAAGAACAAGCCCATTTTTCACCGTGGATTGCCCCTCATGCTTTACATGACAGCGTTGAAGTTATGCCCCAAAGTTTGCAAGAACAAGAAAAAGAACAAATGGCACAACCAATTGCTCAATCGGCTTCCGCTATGAGGCAAATGCAAAAAGATTTTCAAAAAAACATTTTACAGAGCAGTAATACAGCGACAAATAATCCAATATCTGTCAAAATGACAAAGGAAACACGCTCTGATCATCAAGAAAGAACAAAACAGCCCCCAAAAAAAGCAATGGTATACTGGGATACTGGTACAAGAAAAACGGACACCGTCCCTCTCACCTTACAGGAGAAATTATCATCACCGCCTGAAACCGAAGAAAATAAGACAATGTACCGTAATTTCTTTTGCCCTAATAGTATCACCTTAAAAAATAAATATGGTATAAAAGACTATAAAAAATTAAAAGTGCAATGTGCCCATGATACAACAAAAGCAATCATTCATCTACGCCAAGAAGCGCCACCGCAAAAACTAACTTCCACATATCTCCAATATATTCATCACACCCTATTTAAAAATACTTTTGAATGGGCCGGACAAACACGCGAAAAACCATTTACATTTGAAGATGGTACCGTTGCTTATATGCCAATGATGAAAAAAGCTGGTATTTCTTTTGCCTCAGCAAAACAGATACAAGAGAGACTAGAAAATTTAGATAAAATACTTGCTGAAACGAATAGTTTAAAAGGCTTAACCCGCGAAACATTTGTTGAACATGTCACTGAAATGTTGATACAGCTCAACTATACACATCCTTTCAGAGAAGGCAATGGACGCACGCAACGAATGTTTTTTGAAAAACTTGGGCAAGTTGCTGGCCACACACTCGACTTTTCTCTTGTAACAGAAAAACGTATGAATCTTGCCAGCATTGCATCGCTAAAACATAACGATAAAGAAGAAATGAAACATCTGCTTGAAGATATCTCAAATCCAGAAAAAATACTTATTTTAAAAGAATTCATGGACAGTATGAAACATATCGGGCTTGAGAGTATTCATCATCATCTTATTATAACAGCAAAAGAAGGTCATACCTATAAAGGCTTTTACAGAGGCAGTGGACCCAATGGCTTTATGCTTGATGCTAACGGAATTTTCATCTTGGGAAATAAAAAAGATCTCACCCCAGAGCAAATACAGACATTAAAAATCGGTGACGCCCTCTCCTTTACAGCACCAAAAATTCAAAACCAGCAAGAAGTGCTTATCCCCGCACAAACAATAGCCCCCCTTACCAACAATGAAATTGCCACAAGGATAAAAAACAACGCATCCATTCAAGCAAGAAGAAAAGAAATAGAAACTTTGTGCCAAATCATTTATGGCAATCGTCATATTTTGCGGGAAAAAATTGAGATGATCCATGAAAATCATACTGAAGGAGAACAACTCACCTATCAAATTACCACCTCTCCCCAATCGATTTCTAAGCTTTCTGGTAGCAATGTATTTGGCATAAAAAACAACGCGCGCGCCCATGCTGAAGAAAATATTTTGCCCCTCTGTAGAGCCATTGATCGTTATATCAATATTTCTAAACAAACAGAAAGAGACATTCTCCATACCCATCATGTAAAACAAAGGCGGTGTGAACAGTCGGTAGAAATGCCTAAGGCTTGGATGAAAAATCTCCTTTCCTTGTCAAAAGCACAACAGCAAGAAATGTTATCAAACTCTCCTGAATTAAGGGGGGAGATAAGGACTTATATCAAAAAAATCAATGAGCGCTTATCTTCAAACGAGCATGAAGTTATAAAAGAAAATAATCCTGAAAGACTTGCGAAGAGTCTTGGCACATCAACCATTAAAGCAAAAGAGATTATGGAAATAATCAAGCAGATAAAAGAGATAGAACAGCATATACAACCCATGTATTTTTATAATCATAAATTCGATGAGCGCTTCGCACCAAACCAGCATCAATCTATAAAGAAAAACAATGAAAAAAAATGTTCCAACACCCTTGATAAAGAAGCAATTAAAGTGCAAAAAATGACAGAAATCGTCAATCAGAGTCCCAAAAGACAAGAAAATATTCAACCTCACAAAACGGAGCACACAAAAGCAATGGCAATGAATATCTAAAAGGTTTATAAACTTTAACTTTTTTGCCCCCTCTGGTAAAAATGATAGCCTTTATCCCCCTTGCCTTCATCGGCAAATCAATTGCACCTCAACGAGAATGGAAACCATGAGAGAGTAATTTTATCTTATTTCCTCAGATTTTATCCTCATCAACTGTGAAAAGAAACCTGAACAGCAAAAATGCTGTTGAAAGATCATATCTTCCTATCCTCTTGTTTATGTAATCTCTAAAACGGGAGGGCAGACAAATTTTGGGAGAACATAAAGTCGTAAAAGTAAAAACCAATCACCAGCTTTACCATCACCTTTTAGCTCAGCCTTACGACTTTTTAAAACATCTAAAGCGCTGTTTTTTTAATAATGAATAAATAATGGAAATTGCGTATTGCTCCACGCTTTTATTTTATTTGCGTTCTTTAATAGGGTCACACCCCTCACATAAAACAGAACGGTATTGGGTTGCACTATTCACGACATCACCCATAAAGAGAAATTATCATTATATATCCCTTCAAACTGTTATGATATCACTCGCATATTTCAGTTTGAAAAAGAAATTTTAATTATTTTATGGCAACAATAAAAATTTTAATACAACAGTAAACAAGGAGCATAAAAAAGTCTTCAAGCACCATTGTTGACAGAAAGATAAACACCGTCGTAAAACGCTTTCAAAAAGTATCCTTGATTAGGATAGAGATCAGATTTTTACGATTTAAAACGCTTTATTTCTCCTGTCATCGCTTCTCTTTTACAACAAAGCTGATATATCTTTATGACATTGATTAAAAAAATTGCAACAGTTGCTTCCGGAACCCTCATGAGCCGTATTTTTGGCTTCGTACGCGAAATGCTTATGGCAGCAGCCCTAGGGACAGGTCCTGTTTCTGATGCCTTTAACGCTGCTTTTCGTTTTCCCAACACATTTCGTCGTTTTTTTGCTGAAGGTGCCTTTAACGCTGCTTTCATTCCTCTTTTTGCAAAAAAAATCACTGAAGAAGGTCACGAAACGGCATGCAAATTTGCAGAAGAAGTCTTTGGCGTTCTCTTTTCGCTGCTCTTACTGTTAACGATTGCGATGGAACTGAGTATGCCTTTTTTGGTACGAACCATTATTGCCCCAGGTTTTACCGAAGATGCAACAAAATTTAACGCTACAATTCACTTTACTGCAATCATGTTTCCCTATTTAACCTGCATGTCGCTTGCTGCCATGATGGGGGGCATGCTTAATGCTCTGCGACGCTATTTTATTGCCGCCATTGCCCCACTCTTTTTAAACATTATTCTGATTGGTGTGCTTGCCTATGCTTGGATCTATAAACTTGACGCTTGGCATATCGGCTTAAATCTCTCTTGGGGTGTATTGGCAGCAGGGCTTCTTCAACTCACCTTAATTGCCCTTGCTTTGCGTCAAAGTGGAATGAAAATTTCCTTCCGCCAGCCCCATTTAAGTCCTAATGTTCGTAAGCTATTAACTTTAGCATTCCCCGCAGCCATCACAGGTGGCATCACGCAAATTAATTTGCTTATTAATACCAACATTGCTTCTAGTCAATCGGGTGCTGTCTCTTCTTTGATGTATGCTGATCGTCTTTATCAATTGCCTTTAGGCGTAATTGCCATTGCCGTTGCAACCGTTCTTTTACCAGAGTTAACACGCGCTTTGCGGAGCAAAAAGCATAAAGAAACCCACCATTTACAAAATCGCTCTATTGAATTAACATTGTTGTTAACACTTCCAGCATCCATTGCTTTTTTGCTGCTCTCCACTCCCATTGTCAGTTTGCTCTTTGAGCGAGGACAATTTACCAGTCAATCAACACACCATGTTGCACAATTACTAGAACTTTATGGATTAGGACTTCCAGCTTTTGTTCTTATTAAGGTCTTTATTCCTAATTTTTTTGCCCATGAAGATACCAAAACACCGATGATTTTTACAGGTATTTGCGTTTTTATCAATATCGGTCTCGCCTTAACATTATTTCCTATTCTATCTGCACGAGGCATTGTTATTGCTGAAATTACCTCTGGATGGGTCAACACACTGTTGCTTTGGGGGGTCCTTATCAAACGCGGTTATTGGAAATACGACTTCCAACTGATAAAGCGAACATTATGTCTCATGATGGCAACTCTTTTGAGTGCACTAGCCCTCTATTACGGATTGAATGTGCTTGGTTTTTTGTCTTTTCCTTTATCCTCACAAGCATCCTTTTTCTTGCGCGCGATCACCTTAGCTGGGATCATGATTGGCATATTTTTGATCTATTTTAGTGCCTATTTTTTATTCAACACCCGTTCCTTTTTTCACACGCTTAAAAATTTGAAAAAACGCTCATAATATCTATACTTTGTCAAAAACAATAAAATGAATAACCTTAATTGAAGAAAGAGCACTCCTATGGATACCTTCACACCACTTGTCTTTTCCGGCGTACAACCGAGTGGTCATTTACATCTTGGCAATTATCTTGGAGCCATTCAGCGTTGGGTTGAACTGCAAAACTCTCATCACTGCCTCTATTGTGTTGTGGATATGCATGCGCTCACAGTCAACCCAGATCCCTTTACTTTACGCGAATCCACCAGAACAGTGACAGCAGCTTTTTTAGCCGCCGGTATTGATCCTCAAAAACACATTATTTTTAACCAATCACGTGTTTTTCAACATGCTGAACTCGCCTGGATTTTTAATTGTGTTGCCCGTATCGGCTGGCTTCAACGCATGACACAATTTAAAGATAAAGCGGGAAAAGATCGCGAAAAAGCATCCATCGGGCTTTTTGCCTATCCCACTTTGATGGCTGCTGATATTTTAGTCTATCGTGCAACGCATGTTCCAGTAGGCGAAGATCAAAAACAGCATGTTGAACTCACACGCGATATTGCACAAAAATTTAACAACGACTATGCACAGCGTATTGCCGAATTAAATTTTGGCATCTCTATGCAAACAGATGAAGAAAAAAGACAAGGCTTTTTTCCTCTTCCAGAAGCACTGATTGGAACAACAGCCACACGCGTTATGTCTTTGCGCGATGGGACGAAAAAAATGTCAAAATCAGATCCTTCAGATTTTTCACGCATTAATTTGACCGATGACGCTGATCTTATCGCAAAAAAAATACGCAAAGCCAAAACGGATTCAGCTCCACTTCCCGATACCCTTGCCGCTTTAAAAGAACGACCAGAAGTAGATAACCTGCTTGGTATTTATGCCGCCTTTGCCAAAGTTAGCAAAGAAAAGATTCTTTTAGAATTTTCTGGTCAACAATTTTCGCATTTTAAAACAGCTCTAGCCGACCTTGTTGTCCATAAGCTTGCCCCTATAACAGAAGAATTACGTCGCCTTCATCAAGAAAGCGGTTATATCGACTCTGTTTTGCATGATGGCGCTAAACGTGCTAGTATGCTCGCAGAAGAAAATATGAAAAAAATTCGTGAAATTATTGGATTTTTGCAAGATACATAAAAATAATAAAACTAAAAACTGTAGAGAGCAAAAAAATCGTTTGTACAAAATAGAGAAAGTGCATGATTTCCAAACCCCAAAATCCGAAAAAAGAACCAAAGAAAAAAAACTTAGTTATTATCGATGAAACACCAGAGTGTCGGCGTGCCGTTGCGTTTGCCGCACAGCATGCCCAAAATACCAGTAGAACATTGGTATTACTTTGTGTCGTTGATAGTGTAGAATTTCAACATTTTCTGGGTGTAAACAACGTTATGCGTACAGAATCAAAGCAAAGTGCTCATAAAATATTAGGAGACATTGCCAGTGAAGTCCGCACCACCCATGCGCTTGAAACAGAAATAGTAGTGCGTGAAGGAAAAAAAATTGATGAGATTTCTAAACTGATCGACGAAGATAAAAGGATTGCACTGATTGTTTTAGCAGCCAGTGGACATACAGAAGGACCAGGACCCCTTGTTCAATTAATCGGGAATAAAGGAACAGCTTTTTCAATCCCTGTCATTGTTATTCCTAGCAATCTTGCCGATGAAGATATTAGATCTATTGCCTAAAAAATATAATATTCTACAATGTAAGATCTTCCCAAGCCTTCGTTATAAAAGGAGAATCTATGTTTATACAAACTGAAACCACCCCAAATCCTGCAACTCTTAAATTCTTGCCAGGACGCGTGGTTCTTTCTGAGGGCGTATTAGAATTTCGTGACCCTGAAGAAGCAGCTAAAAACTCACCTTTGGCGGCTAAACTGTTTAATATTCCCAATATCAATGGTGTCTTTTTAGGCTATGATTTTATCACCGTAAGCAAAAAAGAAGGGGAATGGCAACATCTCAAGCCCGTCATTTTAGGCACAATCATGGAACATTTTCTATCCAATGAGCCAGTGATCACTACCAACGCTACAACACAAGCACAAACCCATGCCCTTAACGAAGAATTTTATGACGAAAAAGATGTTGATATTGTCTTAACCATTAAAGAGCTGCTTGAAACGCGTATCCGCCCAGCGGTTGCCAATGATGGTGGAGATATTACTTTTCGTGGATTTGAAAATGGTATTGTTTATCTCAATATGCGCGGCTCCTGCGCTGGATGTCCCTCTTCAACGGCAACCCTCAAACATGGTATTGAAAATCTTTTACGCCATTTTATCCCTGAAGTTTTAGGCGTTGAAGCCATGCCACAATAAATATTGACCTCAATAGGTAAAATAACCACACCGATTGCCCCTCTTCAACAGTGCTCAAACATGGAATGTAAAGATCTTACGTCATTTTATTCCTGAAATTCTCGAAGTAAGCCATGCAGCCATAAAAATAGAGTACTGTTAAAAAAATCTGTCCAATAATGATACCTTCACTCACCTTTCACCTCCACATATGCCTTAAAAAGCTTTCTGCCCTTTTAAGAGCATAAGTTGTTTCAATAAACCAATTTATACGTACACAGAAGTACAATGCATGGATGTGCACTTTAAATTTATTTTGTTTTATAATCTTGTCATGCAATTTTAACGAGGAAAACACGACCTCGTTACAAAAAAGAAAACATTGCAAGATAGAGTGCCCATTTGCTTCATCTTTCTCAGTGCTTCCAACGACAAATCACGCAAAATACTTCTTGTAGCAAGCCGGCACCATCATCATATCTGCCAGCCCCTAATGATGCGACAGCTCTTTCATTAAGACGATTCATAAGAGTCATTTTTACTCCTTTCTTTCCTCATTTTTACCCACACGCCAGCCCCGCTTGTGGTGTGCAAGCAAGTGATTTTAATTGATTCAACATGGAACAGATTTGAAATGAGAGAATCCCACGTTATTCGGGGTTCTAATTCAATATGAATAACGCTAATTTATTATTATAAATCAATATGTTGTTTCAGCCACTCGACAAAGATCACATTTTGCAACTTGAATGAGAATTCTGACATTTTTCTTATTTCAATTCTGTTTTTATTGCATCAATCAAAATCGTCCGCTTACACAGCACAAACTGGATAATAACAAAAACTATTTTTAATAGCTCTTATGTACACTTTTATAAGAGACTGTTGCAGCACTAAGAGCTGAAAAATGAATGACAGTACGACCTTATCAAGGTCATAGCGTCCTTTTTCCATTCTTAAAATCAAGAATTTCCTCTATCATTTTCAATCTCATTTCCATAAATATGACGCAAAAGGTGTAACTACCCATAAAAAATAAATACATTGAAGCCAGATCTATTATGGTTGTTTGAGAAATTATCTGATAAAAAAATGAGAATATTTTTTCAATTCAGCAGAAATAAGTTTGTCTACTTTACGGCGTTGTTTTTCTCATAAAGCGCACACTTTTATTGTTGCTTATGAGTCAACATCCAGTCCCCTCATAACCCCATATTAAAAGAAAAGAAAGAGTCGCTATTTCTCTGCGATACATGGCTTTGCAATAAAGGAAAACATATTGCTCCTATCTGATTGGTGTAATCTATGAAACAAGAAAAGAAGCCCATTGGAGAAAAATATGCCCAATTAGAGAAGAATGTAAAAATAGAAAACCAACGAAATGCAAAAACAATTGCAAGAAGATAAATGCCTAAACTTTTTTCACAAACTCCGACTTTAAACTCATCTGACCAATCCCTGGAATTTTGCAATCGATATTATGATCCCCATCCACCAAGCGAATATTCTTTACCTTCGTCCCCCCTTTTAAAACAGATGAAGCGCCTTTTACTTTCAGATCTTTTATCACCATAACGGTATCTCCGTTTGTTAAAATCTGACCATTGGCATCATAAACAGTATTGGCAAGAACCGTATCATCGTTTTTTTGTGGCCATTCATGCGCGCATTCAGGACACACAAAATTTTCACCATCTTCATAAGTATAAAGACAATCACAACGAGGACATTTGGGATATTGGGTCATAAATTTCCCTTTTTTAGAAAAAACATTCATTATGACTGGTCATAAAGCAAGAAGTGCTTATTGTCCATTATTTTAGAAAAATGTTTCCCTTTGTTTCAATCCTCATCTGCCAACTGTATTCATGAATGCTATCATCACATACTATACACAAGTTTATAAAAATGATTGATCATTATACAACTCAAATAAGCCCCCCGCATATCATAAAATTTACTCACTGCATTCTCTCTAATAAATTAATCAAAATCATTTTCTTATACATCACCAATGCAATTAACGAATGGATAACAAAACAATTAGAAAAGGAACATCTCTGAATAAAACGTTCTCAGAGAGCTAAAAACTATTGCAGCATTGAGAAACAAGAAAATGATGTCCCCAACTTAACCTTTTATTTAAGTAAAGATAACAGTCATAATGTTAGAGAACAGACTGATTTATGATCATAGTTAATGGTTTTGTATATTGAATGAGAGCCGATAAATAAGCTGAGATTCTCTCAACCCCTTTTACATTGAAACAACCAAAGCCTTTTGTTTGCATGTTACAAGTAGGAAAATCCGTGTAAAACGATTATCCAAAATACTAAATACTCTCAAATATAAGAGCCAACATTGAAAGCGGGCAAAGTGAATAATGGTGCCGTCTTACTCTCTCATAAGCGTAAAAATGGTGCTGCTCAATGGATGGATGGCCGGTTATCCCTTTCAAAGCAACACGCATAAGATGCGTTTTTAGTGTCTTGAGAGAGAAGATTCTTTAAAACAAACATATGAAATGTGCAACAATGATCGTATTTTGTTTTGTATGAGAAACATTCCCCTATTAAACAAAAATTGCTATCAAGCCATTGAGCAAACCCATTGGACATAAATGATCCGATTATGCTCGATTATAATTTCCTACAGCATTTAGTTTTAAGAATCCCGCAGTTTTAGGAATCCGATTGATATGGAAAGGTGGAAAAAACAAGTCTCGCCTAAAAATAGAGTTAAGCTCTCCCTTATGCACATAAAATCACACCCCTAAAATCACATCCATGTGATCAATCATCATACCTTTACAAAAAAACATTCCAATGATCTTAGGTGATAATATCAGGACGATCTCGCCCCAATGCTTGTTGTATGTTTAACAGTTTTAGTGCTACCTGTTGCAAAGGTTGGAGAACTTCTTGCGGATTAAAATTGTGTTTGCGCGGATCACTTTCATACTGTTCAAAATAAAGTCGTAAAGTAGCACCTAGCGTCCCTGTTCCCGACAAACGAACCACCAACCTTGCTCCATTCTCGAAAAAAATACGGATACCTTGCCGCGTGCTAACGCTCTGATCAACGGGATCATGATATGTAAAATCATCTGCTTTTTTGACGAAAAATCCAGAAATTTCAGTTCCTGCATGTGGTAAGTGCGCACGCAAATGCTCTAGTAATGCCAAAGCTTTATCTGCTTCGACTTCTTCATAATCATGCCGTAACGTGTAAAAACGCCCATAGGTGGACCAATGCTGTTGAACAATCTGTGCGACAGTTTTTTCTGTTACCGCTACAAGATTTAACCAAAATAGGACAGCCCATAAACCATCTTTTTCGCGGATGTGATGAGAGCCCGTTCCAAAGCTTTCTTCACCACAAAAGGTTACTTTTCCCGCATCCAAAAGGGTTCCAAAAAACTTCCATCCCGTTGGCGTTTCAAAAAAATTTAATCCGTGTTTTTCCGCAACTAGATCAGCAGCACGCCCCGTCGGCATAGAGCGCGCTATCCCCACAACACCTTTTCGATATCCTTTAATAAGGTGTGCATGTTCAGCCATAATAGCCAAAGAATCCGAAGGCGAGACAAATTGTTGACGACCAATAATGAGGTTACGGTCTCCATCACCATCAGAGGCGGCGCCAAGATCTGGTCCTTGCTCTGACATCAATAAATCATAAAGATCCTTAGCATAAACCAAATTGGGATCTGGATGACCGCCTCCAAAATCTGGCAAAGGAATACCATTAACCACCGTCCCTTCAGAAAATCCTAAGCATTTTTCAAAAATTTCATGGGCATAAGGCCCTGTTACCGCATGCATGGCATCAAACCGTAAAGTAAGACCTCGAGCAACAGCCTTGGCAATACAGTCAAAATCAAAAAGCTCCTGCATCAAAGCAACATAATCAGCGACAGGATCAATAATATCAATCCGCATGGCTCCCATAAAGATCGTACCTTGCCTATCTAAATCAATATCTGGTGCTTCAAGAATTTTATAAAAAGAAAGACGTTGCGATGTTGCAAAAATAGCATCACATAAAGAATTAGGAGCGGGTCCCCCATTGGAAATATTATATTTAATACCACAATCTCCCTCTGGACCACCAGGATTATGGCTTGCAGAAAGAATAAGTCCACCATGGGCATGAGTTTTACGAATAAGATGCGAAACAGCAGGTGTAGAAAGAATACCGCCCCTTCCCATTTTAACACAAGAGACACCATGCGCCGCTGCCATCTTCAACACAATCTGAAGGATAGTACGATTAAAAGTGCGCCCATCCCCCCCCAGAATCAACATTTTTCCTTCAAGAGGTCCAATATTATCAAAAAGAGATTGTATAAAGTTTTCTACATAATGGGGTTGTTGAAAAACAGACACTTTTTTGCGCAAACCAGACGTTCCCGGTTTTTGCCCCTCAAAAGCCGTGGTTAAAACTGTCTTTATGGTCATATCAATACCTTTATATTCTTTCCTATAATTTTAAGGTGAAGAGTATCCAAAGTCGACCATTAATTCTACTTGACGGAAGTGTGAAATATTTGCACACTCGTTAGAAGTAAGAGTTTTTAAAGAAGCCCTTTTATTTAAAACGCTTTTTACCATATGTTTTTAAATACAAAGGCTGTTTTAAAACAAAATTTTCGTAAAAGAATACAGGAGCATCATGATGATGAAAAAAACAGTTCCCAATGTGACATTCCACACACGCGTACGCGATGAATCAGTGGCTGGAGACAATCCTTATCGGTGGCAAGAAGTTAACAGCGATGCTTACTTTAAAGGAAAGCGTGTTATTCTTTTTTCTCTTCCTGGAGCTTTTACCCCTACTTGCTCAACCTTTCAGCTGCCTGATTTTGAAAAGCTCTATGATGAATTTAAACAAGCGGGTATTGATGAAATTTATTGCCTTTCCGTCAATGATGCTTTTGTCATGAATGCTTGGGGAAAAGCACAAAATATCAAAAACGTGAAGTTAATTCCCGATGGCTCTGGTGAATTCACACGCAAAATGGGTATGCTGGTTGCAAAAGACAATGTTGGGTTCGGCATGCGATCATGGCGCTATGCAGCTGTTATTAATGATGGTGTGGTTGAACAATGGTTCGAAGAAGCAGGTTTTTCAGATAATTGTGCAACAGATCCTTATGAAGTTTCTTCACCACAACATGTTTTAAAAGCCTTGAAAAGCTAATTCCCCCAATCGTCTATTTAAACAAAATTTTACGACACAAATTTCCTGAGGAGGAAGATTTGTGTCGTTGACTTTTTACAACATCTATTCGTGAAAACAGACCCGATAAGTTGATTGTACGCCTTCTGTGAGAAAAGATTACAGCAATAATTTTTTCAATAAATATTTTATGTTTTAACTGCTTTGAAAAAGTTTGAAAAATTGCTGATGAAAAATCTGGACCCGTTGTGGGGCTAAAAAATCAAAGAGTTAAAAGCTGTTGCACGCTATCAAAAAATGGGGATGCAATTGCCAAATGCGCAAATTCATGCAAAACTCTCTCAGAAACATCAAGGACTAACGTATTGATGAAATATGCAAGATCAATGCTAAATTTCTCATACTGAGAAAAACTTTGTATTAAACAATACTTTGATTTATAAAGATAATTTATAATTTTGCATATTGAATGAGAGGAGCCGAATATCATAAGATTGTTTTATTTTATCCCTTCTTATATTGAATCCCTTAAAACTATTTTCTTGCTCATTAGCAAGCGGGATTGGCATATGAATAAACGATTAAAAAGAGTAAAAATACCTCTCGTAAACGCGCCAAAATACAAGAGCTATGAACATCATTACTGCAAAGTTCACAAAAGTACCAAGAAAGAAAATACAGATCAAACATTTGTTTGAAGAGGTGCACAGTTCAAATTAACTTATGTCTCATAAAAAGAAGAAAATATGGCATAAAAACCGCTCTGCATAAAGAACCATTCATGGAGAATATTAAATCAAAACAGATCCCGCAAACATTCCAATTCACATACCATAAACAGACTCATTGCTGTTCTCATAGCCATTTATTCTAAGCCTTTATTTTTCTCTAAGAGAAAAACGATTAAAGGAGTTGTTTATTCGGGTATTCTACCGTAAAGTGTGCTTCTATCTCTTCCTCTTCATCGAACTCAAAATCTTCATCACATTCAGGAAGACCAAAAATATCTGGATTGATGAAATAACAATCTTTTTTTGTCCCCTTCGCTACAATTTTATTCTTTTCTAATTCTTTGATACCTTCTTTAAAACTTTCAAAATTAAGATATTCTGGTTCTTGAATTGAAAGATCGCAAGTCAAAAATTCTTCAAGAATATCATGATCCAATGTTATCTGATCAAACCATAAATCCACATCATCCCCCTCATCTAACATTTTCCCTACCTGCCACAACATCACAAAAAATGCTTTCATACCACTAAATGATAACCCAAAAATCATACGCCGACACGACGAGGCGCCTGAAAAGGTAATTTGCGGAAGATCTTCAAATCCGAAATTTGAAGGAGGAAGTTTAAATGATTTTCCAATATTCTCAGGTCTTTCAAGAATAAAGGGATTTCGTTCATAGAGCAGAGTAAAATCATATTGGACCATTTTCATTTCTCCGTTAAAGAATTGACTTTATGAAAAATGCATATTATCAGTAAGTTACCATTATGGCAGCTTACAATTCATCCAAACATGCTCCTGTAAAAAATTGTTCGATTTAAGTCATTCCATTGTTTTTTGAAGCTTAAAAAGTCTTTTAGGATAAAACGCTCTAGTTCTTCCTCCTTTTGCAATAAGGCTAAATTTTGTAATGTCTAAGAAGAGAACATCAAAGGATTTGATACTCATAGATGAGAATTCAAAGATGAAGCCAATATGAACTTGTCAATATTTTTATAAACTTTTGGGAAAGCGTTGCGTGAAACCTTTTAATTTTCTCAGAGTTTTTGTTCGTTACAATTTTTTTGCTCATTTTAACGCATTATCATCGCATCCTCAGAAGGGCACGTTTTATAGCAAATAGTGCTTATTTATCTCTTAAAAATCTCTCTTTTATGCCGCACGCACTTCAAAACCCCGCTTTTGAACGCGTGCACCAACACGTATAAACGAGCAAAGCACAAATTTTAAAAATTGAATTTCAAATTTCCAAAATATTTCGAACAATCACTTCGATAAAGACTTTTACCATTATCATTTTTGGGCGGCTAAAATATCCTGTACTGTTTTGACCAATTGATCTTCATCAACCGTCACTTGTGCTGGTCGACTTTCACGCCATGTTTGATTATCCTTAATTTCATGAGACAAACGCGCCCCTTCAATCAAATCTTTAATCTGTATTTTTCCGCTCTCACGTTCTTGTGAGCCTTGGATAACCACACAAGGCGCTTGGCGTCGATCTGCATATTTCATCTGCGCTTTTATCCCCGATGCCCCCAAATAGAGCTCAGCACGAATTCCCGCACCACGCAACTGCATCACCATTTTTTGATAACCAGCAACCGCCTCTGGCTCTTTATCCATCATCAGCACCACAACCGGCCCTGTTGTCTCCTTCATAGGCAACTTTTCAAGATTTTGCAAAGCAGCGATCAAGCGTGAGACCCCGATTGAAAAACCTGTTGCCGGAATATTTTCACCACGAAAGCGTGCCACCAATCCATCATAGCGCCCACCACCACCAACGGAGCCAAAAACAACTTTCTGCCCATCATCATTGAAAACATCAAACAGCAACGTAGCCTCAAAGACAGGACCTGTATAATAATCCAGTCCACGCACCACCGATGGATCAATCTTGATACGATTCTGAAAGCCATTTGCGGCAAAAATTGCTTGCATTTCCTCAAGCTCACGAATTCCCTCACGCCCTTGAACATGATCACCAACCACTTCTTTAAGAGCCTCAAGCGTTTCTTCTGCTGTTTCAGCTCCAACAGCAGTTAAGGTAAGAATACACTCAATCTCTTTTTCCTTAAGCTCCGCCCCTTTTGTAAAGTCACCACTTTCATCCAAACGCCCTTTTCCCAAAAGCAAACGCACCCCTTCAGAACCAAATTTATCCAGTTTATCAATTGCTCTTAAGACAGTTAAGCGCTTTTCAGCCTGCTCATTTCCCCCCAAACCAATTTTCTCTAAAACACAATCGAGAATTTTTCGGTTATTCAGACGAATGGCATATTCATGATGCTGAAACCCTAATTTTTCCAAACTATCGGCTGCCATCATGCAAATTTCGGCATCAGCCGCTACCGTTGGTGTTCCAACAATATCCGCATCAAACTGCATAAATTGCCGAAACCGCCCTGGACCTGGTTTTTCATTGCGAAAAACAAAGCCAAGACGATAACTGCGATAAGGCTTTGGCAAAACTTCAAAATTCTCGGCAAAATAACGAGCAAGAGGCGCGGTAAGATCATAGCGCAAAGACATCCATTGCTCATCATCATCTTGTAGCGAAAAAACGCCCGCATTTGGACGATCTGAATCCGGTAAAAACTTACCCAGCACATCTGTATATTCAAAAATTGGTGTTTCCAGTGCTTCAAAACCATAAAGTTCATAAACTTCACGAATTTGCGCAATCATTGTTTCAGTTGCATACAACTGTGCACTTGTACGATCAACAAACCCACGGGGTAAACGGGCTTTGGTTTTTTCTTGTTTTGATAACATATTTTTCTCTAACAACAATATATATTCACCGATAACGTGTGTCTATCTTATAGAAACAAACGCTGCAATAACTTTATCAACTGAAAACTGGTAACAATATGCATAAGCTTTTGCTTTTAAAAGATGCAAACCTTTACCCTTAAGGCAATCTACTGAAAATATTTGTACTTTCAATAGGAACATAGCCTCCCGCTCAACATGAAATGCCCGCTTAACATTCAATGAAAAGACATCTGTGCTTGTTGAAAGAAACCTCAAAGCGACAGTTGATTCTTGATAAATCGGAAGCATCCCCCTCAAAACCCCTCCCTTTCAGAATTCTTCAGATTTATTACAGATGCAAAAATCCTCAAGACATCAGTGTGCTTTGCGCTTGTTCTGCAAAATGATTGATAACATTTTTTAAATCAACAATATTTCGTCCAGCATCTGTAATAGAGCGTGATACAGAGGGAATAACATTCTGCCAAAGTCTTTGTGGAAATTGATTTGCTAGTTGTGTCATTGTTCCACCTTGAGCGCCAATACCCGGAACGAGAAACAGACTATTTTTTAACTGCTCGATTGTGTCTTTTGATTCAGATCCTAATGTCGCTCCTATAACCGCACCTATGGGGCCAATATTATGATGAATAACCGAAGACTGACTATTATAATCACAAATACACTGTGCAAGATGAAGAGAGAGTGTCTGGTCACCAATAAGCGCATTTCGTATTTGTTTCCCCTCTGGATTAGAAGACTGAACAACCACAAAAACCCCTGCTCCTGTTTCTTCTGCAACCTTTATCAGAGGAATAAGAGCATCAAAACCCAAAAAAGGATTAACTGTCATGGCATCCACCTTGAACGCACTACTTGGACCAAGCCAAGCCTTACCATAGGCTTCAGCAGTAGAGCCAATATCCCCCCTTTTTGCATCCGCCAGAACCAATATGCCTTGTTCGTGTGCATTTTCAATCAGTTCTTTGAGAGCTTGAAGACCTTCCACACCATATAATTCAAAAAATGCGACTTGCGGCTTTATAATACCTACTTTACCAACAACTGCTGTTAAGAGAATATCACAAAAATCTTTTAGACCTTTATAATCAAAGCTTAGTTTCCACGATTGCAAAACTTTATGGCTCGGATCAAATCCAATACAAAGAGGTCCATAGATTTCACGATTTTTAAAAAAAGTTGAACGAAACATTTTATATCCTAACAAGGTCTCTCTTTAAACTTTTTGATACAATCAAAAAGAAAAGCATTTGTCAAAAGAATACAATAGCGCAAACACAAAGAAAGAGCTCTCTATACAAAATGTGCTTTTATTTATGAAACATAAATATATTCCCATTCGTAACGCTTATCATATGTTTATCGACCAAGACGTTGTCATGAGATAAAAATTCAAATTTATGAAAGAATATAAACAAAACAGCATCTATATTATAATGACCTCATAAAGCCCTATAGGCATGCCTTGTCGTTTTCACCCCCCTTTTTTATGATCAACAAAAACTCTCTATGAACGCGCTTTAAACAAAAGTTTCAAAAGAAAATGCCCCACCATGATGATCTCGATCTTAGCTTTAGATTTTTCCTATTCCTTTTGGCGCATATCTATATCCCTTTTGGAACATAATTAGCAAAAAGGCATTGTATCTCCAGCATATTCAAGGAGATAAAACATGGAAACTCGCATTCCTGAAAACACACCATTTGA
>NZ_JBHIPD010000012.1:0-78618 GCF_042195865.1 Bartonella sp. AP36NXGY
TCATTCCTTGCGCAAAAGTCACAGCAAAAGGAATTGGTGTGCTGTCTCAAGAGCTTAAAAGACAAAGCATGCATTAAAAGCAACAATTATGGAAAAGAAATACGAATTTACTGATAAAATCGATATAGTTTATAAGCGCCGATTTTTTAATTTTTTATTTGACAAAATACTATCAGTATGTCTATTGTCGAATCAGGTGCCTAGAAAACACCTTAAAATACCAAGCGGATTGGTTGCCGAAATAATCAGTCTTCTGAACATTAAAGATTTTGACTCATTATATGCTGTAGCATATAACGGTCTTGTCGGGTGTAGTTACACTATACAATACCCTCACGGGAAAGGTGTGACGACGGACTTGGTACCGTGTTTTCTAGCACCCGGCACTCTTTTAGAGTGTCAATAGAAAACCTCTATTACCAAGGAGTTCACAGTGAACACACTTATAGAAATTAAAGAAAGCACTGCTAATAGTGCTACCACTCAGACTATGTCGAGTCGTGAAATTGCAGAATTATGTGGTAAAGAACATCGGAATGTTATGCGGGATATTCGGCAAATACTCACTGAGCTCAAAATTGAGCTGAGTGAATTTGCAGGATTCTACAGAGATTCAATAGGTCGTACTCTTCCTTGCTACAATCTTCCCAAACGTGAGTGTTTAATTCTTGTTTCGGGTTACAGCACTGCTTTACGAGCAAAGATTATTGACCGCTGGCAAGAATTGGAAAGACAAGTAGCAACACCACAAATAAATCTTGCCAATGCTTTGGAAAATCCTCTTACGATTAAACAGCTCCTTTTAGAGAGTATCAATCAATTAGAAGACTTAAGAAATGAGGTGAGTACACTCAAGCCTAAAGCAGAAGCTTTGGAAGGTTTAAAACGCTCTGATGGTTTATTCGGTCTTATCGAAGCAGCGAAGATGTTGGAGGTGCGCCCAAAGGACTTAACCAATTACTTGCGTAAACATGATTGGGTGTATCGACGGGCTCCAGGGGCGCCTCTGTTACCTTATCAGGATAAAATCAAAAAAGGTTTCATGGACTGTCCTGCTATCACTATCCAAAGACCAGATGGTACAGAAAAGGTACTCCCTTCAACAAAAATCACATCCAGAGGATTGGCTTGTTTGAGAGAACAGATCTTTGGGGGTGTGCAATGAATACCAGTATCGACTTTTTATGTGATTTGTGGATAGCGTTGTCTCAGTTTATCAATTGTGAATACGTAGATGACAAAGACTGTAGTGACTTGGTTGACATCATGAGCATAGTAGAAAAAGCTTTGATTTTAAAACTTCAAGATGAAATTCCAAATATTACAAAGATTCTAGCAGTTTTAACGGATTTTGGAGATTCAGAGCTGCCCCATAGAATGGATTCTTTGTTGCGAGCTTATGATCCGAGTTTGCAGAAGCCCGTCACGAAAGCGGCTTAGTTTTAAACAATTGATTTCATCTCCTCGTCCTATAGGACGAGGAGGGGATTAAGTAACATAAAAAAGAGAAAGGTAATGAGATGATATTTGATGATGGAGATAGATATGTAACGACACGTGAGTGTGCACAGCTTTTTAGTGTATCCACAACAACGATTCGCAATTGGGTGCTTCAGGGTTTGTTTCCGGAGCCATATAAGCTAGGGAGAGCAGTGAGGTGGAGAAAGAAAAAGATCTTAGCCTTCACTCCAAAGAAAAATAAGGAGCAAATTAGATAAAATTATATAAACTGTAGAAGGTGGTCTAAAAATGGTTATTTAAAGAAAAAAACTGTATATTTCAATATTTTAAACACAAAAAGTGGTGCCCAGACGCGGATTCGAACCACGGACACGCGGATTTTCAGTCCGCTGCTCTACCAACTGAGCTATCTGGGCATGCTTCATAAAAAATATAAAGCGTTTGCGGTTATAACATTAAAATTTTCTCTGTCCAGTCATCAAAAGAAAAATAATTGATTTTTTGATAAGTTTATCTCCCTATTCTAGAGCGTTATCAATGAATCTTTATCATAAAATAAATTTGATAGGTATATTGGACACTTTAGTGTATTGTTATTAGAATGCTGTCTTATCGTGGTGGTGATACGAAAAAAAGTTAAGAGAATCAATCGAGAAGAATGATTAAGAAAGATTTTTTTATAAAGTTTCCCTAAATTTTAAGCATACGAAATAAGAGACAACATTTTTGACTTTTTTCTAAAAAGATTATTGATTAGTCTTTATAATAATTTGTTTTTCTTTATAAAGAAAGAAAAACATCTAAAAGGGGAGAAATAATGATAATGTTACAAAAACCAAGTAATCGTCCCAATAATACTAATTTTTCTTCAGGCCCTTGTAGCAAACGGCCTGGTTGGACTCTTGATGTTCTTAAAAATGCATTAGTTGGGCGTTCACATAGATCTAGAGAAGCAGAATTAAAACTTGCTGAAGTTGTTAATTTAACCCGTGAGATTCTTGAGGTTCCTTCTGATCATCGTATAGGAATTATGCCAGGATCAGATACCGGTGCTGTTGAGGCTGCTCTATGGTCTCTATTAGGTGAGCGTGGCATTGATATGGCAGCGTGGGAAAGTTTTGGGTTTGGGTGGAATAAAGATGTTGTCGAGCAATTAAAGCTTTCTGATGTGCGTCGTTTTGAAGCTCCTTATGGTGAAATACCAGATTTAACACAACTTGACTTTGATCGGGATGTTGTTTTTACATGGAATGGGACAACTTCTGGTGTGCGTATTCCTAATGCGGATTTCATTCCGCATAAGCGGGCTGGATTGACCATTTGTGATGCAACATCGGCAGCTTTTGCGCAATATCTTGATTTTTCAAAATTAGATGTTGTTACTTTTTCATGGCAGAAAGTTTTGGGAGGTGAGGCTGCACATGGTATGGTGATTTTAAGTCCTCGTGCTGTTGAGAGGCTTGAGAATCATGTTCCAGCTTGGCCTATGCCCCAACTTTTCTATATGACAAAAAATGGAAAATTGAACGAAGATATTTTTAAAGGAAAGATCATCAATACACCTTCTATGCTTTGTGTTGAGGATTTTCTTGATGGGTTGAAGTGGGCAAAATCTCTAGGAGGTGCAGCGGCATTAAGAGCAAGGGTTGAGAAAAATTTTTCTGTACTTGATGCTTTTGTTCGCAAAACGCCATGGTTAGAATATTTGGCAAAAGATCCTGAAGTGCGTTCTAACACCGCTATTTGTTTAGATATTGTGGATCCAGTGATTACTGCTTTGGATACGGAAAAGCGAGTATCTTTTATAAAAGCGGTTGTGAAGCGTCTTGATGAGGAAGGGGTTGCTTATGATATCGGTTCGTATCGCGATGCTCCTCCTGGGCTTCGAATTTGGGCGGGTATAACAATTGAGGCTTCCGATCTTGAAATTTTAACACAATGGCTTGAGTGGGCGTTCCAAGTTGAAAAAGCACAGCTTTAAATAATTACTGTTGATTTTCACAACGTGTTTTTAAACAAAAAAGGATACGAGAGATTATGATGATCTTTCGTATTCTTGTATCAGACAAACAGCCTCTAAATATTACATGAATTGTAAAAGATTAAGACGGGGAATGAATGCTTTGTCAGGTGTTGGATACGCACAAATTAAAATCTCTAATGTTTTTACTTTTTGTAGCGAAAATGACAGATTTAAAATATTTGGGTATTTGCTTATCTTTATTATCATAAATTTGAAAATTTAATCACTTGAAGATTGAGAAAAATCTGAAATGAGGAGTCGCACTTGCTCTAAGGTTTCGTTATAAAGAAGAGTTTGTTTTTGAATGCTGGTTTTTTTGACCAAACACGACGGAGAAAGTTATGGCCAATGTAGTTGTTGTCGGTACACAATGGGGTGATGAAGGCAAAGGTAAAATTGTAGATTGGTTGTCTGAGCGAGCAGATATCGTGGTGAGATATCAGGGGGGGCATAATGCTGGCCATACATTGGTTGTTGATGGAGTCAGTTATAAATTATCACTTTTACCGTCTGGTTTAGTGCGTGGCAAGTTATCAATTATTGGTAATGGTGTTGTTGTTGACCCTCATCATTTTGTTGCAGAAGTAAAAAAACTATGTAATCAGGGTGTAAAAATCACACCAGAAATTTTGCGTATTGCTGAAAATGCTCCTTTGATTCTTTCTTTGCATCGTGATCTTGATGCAATTCGAGAAAGCGGTTTATCTGGTTTAAAGATTGGTACAACAAAGCGCGGTATTGGACCGGCTTATGAAGATAAGGTGGGACGTCGTGCTATCCGAGTGATGGATTTAGCAGAAAAAGATACACTTATGGTTAAGATTGAGCGGCTTTTGAGGCATCATAATGCTTTGCGTCGTGGGATGGGTGTTGCAGAGATTGATTCTCGAGCACTTTATGATGAATTGATGCAAGTTGCGGATAAAATTTTGCCCTTTATGGATTGTACGTGGCGTCTTTTAGATGAAGGTTATCGAGGAGGGAAACACATTCTTTTTGAAGGTGCGCAAGGTGCTTTATTAGATAATGATTTTGGAACTTATCCTTATGTAACGTCATCTAATACAGTTGCTGGGCAAGCATGTACAGGTTCGGGGATGGGACCTGATGCAATCCATTATGTTTTGGGTATTGCAAAAGCTTATACTACACGCGTTGGAGAAGGGCCGTTCCCGACAGAGCAGATAAATGATATTGGTGAATTTCTGGGAGTGCGTGGACATGAATTTGGTGTTGTAACGGGTCGAAAGCGTCGATGTGGTTGGTTTGATGCTGTCTTAGTACGTCAGATGGTAACAATTTGCGGTGTTCAAGGTATAGCATTGACAAAACTTGATGTTTTAGATGGTTTGGATGAAATAAAAATTTGTATTGGTTATGAGCTTGATGGTAAAAGGATTGATTATTTACCTTCTTCCATGGGAGCTCAGGATCGGGTGAAGCCTATTTATGCAACATTAGAAGGTTGGAAGGAAGAAACAGCACATGCATTGAGGTGGGAAGATTTACCAGTGCAGGCTATTAAATATATACGCTATATTGAAGAACTGATTAATACAAAAGTGGCTTTATTATCTACAAGTCCAGAGCGTGAAGATACTATTCTTATTACGGATCCCTTTGTTAATTGATTATTGTTTTTAGATTTCTATATATGTTCTCTGTTCGTTTTTGTATCTTTTTACAAAAAAAGTTTTTAAGAGCACGTAAAAGAAAGGTGCAAAATAGCATTGTTTATTTTTCATATTCATTTTACATTATTGCAATAGTTGTACCAATATTAAATGGCAACCAATTTAGAAGGCTAAAATAAAGTTTTTTGGCTTTACTATTGATTTTTTCTCAGTTTAAGAGAGATTATAGAGGAAATGGTAGATTTCGTTGGAATCTTAAAAAAGACAATTAATGCACAAAATAATATTACACCACAAGTGCGTAAGCGGATTTATAAGCGGGCTACCGAAACACTAGAACATCAATTTGTAACAGCAAAAATACCACAAGCAATAGCGGATGAACAAAGAAAGATTCTTCAAAGTTCTATTGCAACTGTTGAAGGAGAATATTTAGCAGTTGAAAAGAAACGGCTTTCTTCAGTTATTGGTTGGAATCCCACAAATATAAATGAAGATAAGAAATATACAAAAAAAACTATATTACCAAAGAATAATGAATTGTCAGAGGTAAACATAAAAAGAAAGCAAGATTTTGTTACACGTTCAAAGGATAACAAGGTATTTGTTGAGCTTTGTGTATCAGATATACCAGATGCAGAGCCTGTTAATATGGAGGCTGATGTGCCTTCTCAGCATGTTAATAGCAGTGTGTTAAAGATTTCTCCTTCGCAGGAAGATAATCCGCATATTGTTTCGCACATTTTTTCTCAGGCTTTACGTCGTGCTAATAAATCGTTAGTGCAAAGGCGTATTGTGATAAGTGCTGTTTCTGTTGTTAGTTTTGTTGTTTTACTTGTTGGTATTTTTTTTGTTGGTGAGCGTGTATTTGTATCAAATGATCATCAGTTTTTAGAAGAAAATCTTCAAGCTTCTCACAGAGTACCAAAGGCATTTCCAATTAAGAGAAAGTTAACACAACGCTTATTAGAGGATGGAAGTGAAATTGATGTTGGTTTAAAACAAGCGATAGATTCTTCGGATGAAGAAGTATTCTCAACAGTTGTTGATAGCAATTTGCAATCGCTTGAAACATCAGGTGAAGCTGTTTTCTATCAAGCACGTACAAATTATGATGCAGAAAAGATAGCAACGGGAAGTGCTCGCTGGACACTTATAAAAGAGTCTCAAGTGAAGGGGTCTCCAGAAGAAACAACTATACAAGGTGATATAACAATTCCTGATGAAGGGATATCATTACGGTTAATTTTACGTCGTAATACCGATCAGTCATTTCCTGCTTCATATATTATGGACCTTATTTTTATTCTTTCGGATAAATTTTCAGGTAAAGCTATAAGCAATGTTCAAGCATTAACCTTTAAAGCAAGTGAACAATCCATTGGACAGGCTTTAACAAGAACCATTGCTGCAAAGATTAACGATGACTTTTTTCTTGTCGCATTGAGTGGAAATCATCCATTTCTTGATCGAAATTTACAATTGATGCGAGAATTAGATTGGATGCGTTTGGTGTTAACGGATAAAAACGGGCGTATAAGTGAATTAACCTTTGCAAAAGGACCAACAGGTAAGTCTATTTTTAATGAAGTTATTGGACAATGGCTTGCACAACAAGATAAGTTAACAGTTCTTGGTCAACAAAATAAAACATAGATGCAAAAAAATAAACGGCTGTGAAGAATTTTCTACGACCGTCTTTATCAATTATATACCAAATATATTAAATAAAGCTTTACATATCAATAAGTTAAAGAATTCTATAGGCTGATTTACAAGTATAAAGCCAAGGCATGCTTTTTTTCATTTTCACATTTAAAGAATGTGCAAACCATTGGCTTTATACTTAACTCTAGGTTTTATACTTGACTTTGAGATAAAGTAGAATCTTTGATAGAGTTTTGCACTTTTTCAAATGCACGCATTTCAATTTGTCTTACTCGTTCTCGACTAATATTAAATTCACCAGAGAGTTCTTCTAGGGTTAGTGGTACATCGTTTAAACGACGCGCTTTAAATATACGCTTTTCGCGTTCATTGAGATTGTCCATGGCATTTATGAGCATGGAACGGCGATTTTCTAATTCACTTTTTTCAATTAAAATTTGTTCTTGATCGTTAGATTCATCCACCAACCAATCTTGCAACTCACTGTTTTCCCCTTCTTTTGTTCGAATTGGTGCGTTGAGTGAAGTATCACCACCAAGCCTACGATTCATTGATACAACTTCATCTTCTGTGACATTCAACTGGATTGCAATTTTTTTCACTTGTTCTGCATTGAGATCGCCACTATCAAGTGCTTGAAGTTTACTTTTTAACTTACGAAGGTTGAAAAACAAACGCTTTTGATTAGCTGTTGTCCCCATTTTCACCAAACTCCAAGAGCGCAATACATATTCTTGGATTGATGCTTTAATCCACCATATTGCATAGGTTGCAAGACGAAAACCCCGCTCTGGTTCGAAACGTTTAACAGCTTGCATGAGTCCAACATTGCCTTCTGAAATGACTTCCCCAATGGGAAGTCCGTAGCCCCGATATCCCATCGCGATTTTAGCTACGAGACGCAAATGGCTGGTTACTAGCCTATGCGCAGCTTTTAGATCATTATGCTCACGGTAACGCTGAGCTAACATATATTCTTCTTTTGGCTCAAGCATTGGAAAACGACGCACTTCTTCCAAGTAACGGTTTAAACCACCATCACCTGTCATTACTGATAATAAATTCATATGGGCCATATAGCACCCTCCTTTTGTTTGAATTCCCTGATAAGGCAAATTCTATGTTTTAGATAGCTAACTATCCTCATAATCTCACTCTAGCATATTTTTCAATTTTGTTCAAAAAAAGATATTTTATTGTGAAATCTTGAGAAGGGGAAAAGTTTCAATTCATTTTTTTAAAAAGTTTAATAAGTTTAGCCATATCTTGAGGCAGTGGTGCGGAAAACGACATAACTTTACCGGTAGAAGGATGTTCAAAAGTAAGACTTGCAGCATGGAGTGCATGTCGGTTGAATTGATCGATTGCATTTCTAATAGTGGAGTTGAATGTGTTTGATTTTGTTTTAAAAGCGTTTCCATAAACTGTATCGCCTATGAGTGGATGCCCAATATGAGTCATATGAACACGGATTTGATGGGTGCGTCCAGTTTCCAAGCGACATTCCAGAAGGCTAGCAAAAGATGTTGAGTCTGCATGAGAGCCATATTTTTCAAGCAGAGAAACATGTGTAACAGCATGACGAGCATAAGGGTTTTGGTTATGGATGACAGCTTGCTTTGTCCGGTTATGGGGCGAACGGCCAAGTGATGCATCAATTGTCCAGACATTGCGCTGAGGTGTTCCCCAAATCAAGGCATGGTAGCGTCGATCTAATGCGCAGGTACGTCCATGATCAGAAAATTGAGCACTGAGACTTTTATGAGCTAGATCATTTTTTGCAACAACCATAACACCGCTTGTATTTTTATCAAGACGATGGACAATACCAGGGCGTTTAACACCACCTATACCAGATAAACTATTCCCACAGTGGTAAATAAGGGCATTAACCAATGTACCGGTCCAATTGCCATTCCCAGGATGAACAACAAGACCGGCTGGTTTGTTAATAACAATGACATGATCATCTTCAAAAAGAATGTCCAATGCAATGGCTTCAGCGCTAGGTTCTGCATCACGAAGGTCCGGCATTTCCAATTCAATTATTTGGTTAGGTTTTAATTTTATTTTGGGTTCCTTTATGAATTGACCATCAATTTTAAGACAGCCTTCACGGATGAGAGTTTGCAAACGCGAACGTGAGAGCACATCATGATATTGTTTTGCGAGCCACTGATCAAGACGTTGCCCAAGAGCACCTTCATCCGTTATTTTCTGTATTACCATACGATTCCTATTAAGTTTTTAATAAGATTTTACCAGTACGAAATTGCTTTACTATCGAGAAATTCTTTAATTCCCCAATGTCCTCCTTCACGAGCGCGCCCAGAAAATTTTACACCTCCAAAGTAGCTTCCACTGGGTAATCCATGTCCATTAACTTCTACCATACCAGAGCGTACTTGTGCCGCAATACGACGACATTTGTTGCGATCTTGCGATTGAATATAGTTTGTAAGACCATACTCAGTCTCATTCGCTAAAGCGATGGCTTCTTCTTCTGTACTAAAAGAAAGAATCGAGAGAACTGGACCAAAGATTTCTTCTTTAAAAATACGCATATGAGGTTTTACATCAGCAAAGACTGTTGGACGGACATAATAACCGCGTTCCATTCCTTTCGGTAAACCAGTCCCGCCTGCAACAAGAGTTGCACCTTCATCAATTCCCGATTGGATAAGATCCTGAATTTTATCATATTGTTTTTTTGAAACGACAGGTCCAATATGATTTCCTTCTTGGCAGTTTGGTCCTACTTTTGTTGTTTCTGCAATATCTTTGGCTATTTTTATGGCTTTGTCATAGATGCTCTGTTCCACAAGCATACGAGTTGGTGCATTACAACTTTGTCCACTATTATAAAAGCAATGTCGTGCACCACGTTGAATAGCATCTGAGTCGGCATCAGCAAAGATAATATTCGCTCCTTTTCCACCAAGTTCCAGACAGACTCTTTTTAAAGTAGCGCTGGCATTTTTAGAAATATCTTTTCCTGCTCTAGTTGAACCAGTAAAGCTGATCATTTCTAAATCTGGATGTGCAGAGAGGTAAGAGCCGACAGTCGCACCATCACCATTGATTAAATTAAAAACACCGGCTGGAAGTGCGGCTTCATCTAAAAATTCAGCAAAAAGCATAGCAGAAAGAGGCGCAATTTCAGAGGGCTTTAACACCATGGTACAGCCAGCCAAGAGAGCAGGAATAACTTTAAGAGTTACTTGATTCATGGGCCAATTCCATGGCGTAATTAATCCTACGACGCCGATAGGATCGTAGTGAAGGATTGCTTGCTCATTTCCCTTTATTAAAGTTTCTTGGAACGAAAACTCTTTATAAGCTTCGATAAAATTGCGAATATGGGAACTTCCGGTTGCAGTTTGCGCATTAAGCGCCATATCAATTGGTGCTCCCATTTCCATTGAAATGGTTTTTGCCATGTCTTTGGAACGTTTTTCGTAGATCTCTAGAATTTTTTCAACAAATCCAAGACGCTCATTTGGTGATGTTGTTTTCCATTTTTGAAAGGCTTCTTTAGCCGCATTAATTGCTTTATCAGCATCTTTTGTACTTCCAAGGCTAATGACAGCACAAGCCTCCTCTGTTGATGGATTAATGACGTCAAAATCGTGAGGAGTGCTTGGCTCATCCCATAGACCATTGATATAAAATTTCCGTTTATTAAACATAATTCACTCCCTTTTTTCTATTTATATTTATGTAATTATGATTGTCTTAGTCTAAGCCTTTTTAAACGAGGATAACAAGGATAATCTTATAAAAACGTGAGAAATTAGATTATATCGTGATAATTGAGCATGGAGAATTCAATAGAGCAATGCTTATTGTATTATTGAGACTAGTTTCTTTTATGAAAAGGGAGAGAAAGAGAGGCATAGACAATTTTCTTGAAGCTTTTTTATCATGAAGTTTTCTTCAAAACAAATGAAATACGAGCTCTATGACACCATAAACTGGGCAATTTATATCGTAAATATGCAAAAGGCAGATTATGAATATGCATTATGGCATTATTTTTTTCATTAAAAAGTAACCATCAGCAAAAGGTTATTAACCTTCGTATGATAGTTTCTACGAATTCTTTTTGAAAAGGTTATTTTTCTCATTGCTATAAATTTGTTGGGTGCCATGCATAATTCGAAAACAAAATCTATTTCTACGTCTTCTTTTTCTGATGATGGTACAAAAGGTGCATCAAGAGAAGATTTATCTGTTAAGATTACTGAGATATTTCCTTATCCGGAAGTGTGGAAAAAGGCATTTGCCCTCGGAAAAAACGTCCGTTTCACGAGAACCCCAGAAGTTGAGATTTTGCGTCGTCGTATAGAAACAGATCCAGTTTTTGCAAAACAGTTTAAAATTTTTACGAAGCAAGATCAAAAAAAAATTACAGATACAGATATTGTACGTTGTAACAAGAAAACAACAAATATTCTTTCGACAAAAAAAGTCATTAATCCTCAATCAATAGAGAATAAAACATCAGTTTGTCATTCAACGGTTCTGAAGCAGTTGTCACGACAAGCTATTCATATGCCGTCAGCAAATATTCCACTTGAGGAGGATAAACAAGAACATAAATTACAAGTGGAAAATGTGCTACAAAAAATAAAACCTGCGTTGCATCTTTCCGACGATGCATTTTTTGAGTGTGAATCTTTGATATTTGAACATGTGGAGACTCAAACATCAAAAGAGGATGGAACATCAATTGACACGACAAATGAAATTACACCGGATATTCCCACAGCCTTTGATGAGTCAATAACGGCTCTTTACCGTGTTCTTGAATACCGCTTTCCACAACTCTATGATTCAATTACATCAGAATCTCCAGCGGAAAGGATGCGAGGTGTTGAGAAAATTTCTGATTTAATGCATACAAATAATGATACTACTAAAGAGTGTCATTCTAAGCTTTCTGTTGAAGATTTTGCTCATACGTTAAGTAATACAGGGGCGTTAAGTGATGCAGGGGCTAGTATAGAGACTGAAAATACCAATAATATTGTCGCCAATAATACTGTTGATTGTATAAACAAAGCCGTCATAAAGAATTCAAAAGATTTTTCTGTGGTGCAAGCAAACAGTAAAACTAAAACATTGCAATCTACTCGTATGCCATTAGGTAATTATGATTCTGCTTTTATGCAAAATATTCAATCTATTGACTGTGATGTTTATGAATTTCCTCCGATCAACTTATTACAGGAACCTGTTTTTCATGAAGGTACGATGATTCCTCAAGAAACATTAGAACGTGGTGCTGGACTTTTGGAAAGTGTTTTGGAAGATTTTGGCATTAAGGGTGAAGTTATCCATGTTCATCCAGGGCCAGTGGTAACAATGTATGAATTTGAACCCGCCGCGGGCGTAAAGTCATCGCGCGTTATTAATCTTTCTGATGATATTGCGCGTTCTATGTCTGCTATTTCTACACGCGTTGCTGTAATTCCTGGACGTAATGTTATCGGGATTGAGTTACCCAATGCGGTTCGTGAAACCGTTTATTTACGAGAATTAATCCAAACACGTTCTTTTCGTGAAAGTGAATTTAAACTTGCTCTTGCTTTGGGGAAGGGGATTAATGGTGAACCGGTCATTGCAGAATTAGCAAAAATGCCTCATTTATTGGTTGCAGGAACAACAGGATCAGGCAAGTCTGTTGCAATTAATACAATGATTTTGTCGATTCTTTATCGTATGACACCAAAGCAGTGTCGTTTGATCATGGTTGATCCTAAAATGTTAGAGCTCTCTGTTTATGATGGCATTCCACATCTTTTAACACCCGTTGTCACAGATCCCAAAAAAGCAGTAACAGCTTTAAAATGGGCGGTTCGTGAAATGGAAGAGCGTTATCGCAAAATGGCTAAGTTAGGTGTGCGTAATATTGATGGTTTTAATGCACGCGTTGCACTTGCAGCTCAAAAAGGCGAAACAATCATGTGTACTGTTCAGTCGGGTTTTGATAAGGAAACAGGGGAAATGCTTTATCATGAAGAAGCCATGGATCTCACGCAGCTTCCTTATATTGTTGTGATTGTTGATGAGATGGCTGATCTTATGATGGTGGCAGGGAAAGAGATAGAGAATGCCATTCAGCGCTTAGCGCAAATGGCGCGTGCGGCAGGTATTCATCTTATTATGGCAACACAACGTCCTTCTGTTGATGTTATCACAGGTACAATTAAAGCGAACTTTCCTACCCGCATTTCTTTTCAAGTAACATCAAAAATTGATAGTCGTACGATCTTGGGTGAACAAGGTGCTGAAACGCTTTTAGGTCAGGGGGATATGCTTCATATGGCAGGTGGTGGACGCATTGTGCGCGTTCATGGACCTTTTGTCTCAGATGAAGAAGTTGAATCCATCGTTGCACATCTTAAAATGCAAGGAAAACCTGATTATTTAGCAACGGTAACAGATAATGAAGACGATAACAAAGAGGATACTTCTGCTGATTCAGCTGCTGAAATTTCTGAGGAAGAAAATTTTGATGAAGAGGGTGAGGAACTTTATAACCAAGCTGTAAAAATTGTTATGCGTGATAAAAAATGTTCAACATCTTATATTCAGCGCCGACTTTCAATCGGCTATAATAAAGCAGCTTCTCTCGTCGAGCGAATGGAAGAAAAAGGCATTGTTGGAGCCGCTAATCATGTTGGAAAACGTGAAATTTTACTCAATGAAGGAAAATAAACAAACGCATTTAAAAATATGCAATTTTTTAAATATCTGACAGTTATTATTTAAATGTGCTTGTTTTATTTTTTTATATAATATTAAAAATTTAAATGGAGAGTAATAAAGCAAAAGCGATCTTTTGTATTAAGACTTCTGATGAGGTAAACAAGCTGATATCAAAGGAGATTATGAGATGTTTTTAACATTTCTAAATGATCTGGAATATAAAGAAATTAAACAAATCTTTATATGAAAACAGATAATTTGTGTTCTCTTTTTTACAGAGAAATTTTTTAATAAAATAGTGCGGTGGCATATTTTTTGTTTTTTCTTTTGTAGCGATTCTAATGAAAGAAAGATCTTTGGGAGATTATTGAGAGCATCATAAGAAAAATGCCCAATATGCAAGTTCTGTTGCATAGGATACTTTAAAGCGTCACGCTGAATTTATTATCATTTGATATTATTGGCTCAAGAAAGATGTTCTTACGAGAAGCTTTATTTGAAAAAGAGATTTTGATAATGCAGTATATTGATTTATAGTAATTTATCATTATTCACAGTGAATAAAAGTCTCAAACATTGTAAGATTTTCTCATTTCAAATCTGTTTCTGTTGAAACAATTAAAACCGTTTTCTTGCGTATCATAATAATGTAGGAGTAAAAAAGTTAAAAAATAAAAAGGCTGCTTATGAACGCCTTCAAATGCCGAGAACTATTGATAACATTAGGGGCTGAAATTAGTATAATGATGGTGCTAACCAGCTCTTTTATAAGTATAAAAATGGTAATGCACAATGCCTTGATATCCTCTATAGGGACTTTTACATTACACCATTTACAGATGACGTCGTAAAATAAGCTTGGGGATCTTGGGAGATATCTTTTCAAAAAAGGCGCATGAATGTGTAAAATAAGTGTATTCTTTTTGAGTACTATTTATGCGAGGGAGATGTTACCATTATTGTAACAAGATTTATTACATAATGGGTGAATAAGCAACAAGAGCTGGAAGCTTCTTTTTATTCTTGTTTTGTTGATGAAACAGTCAAAATTTTGCTACAGACAATTGATATGAGATATCAAGTTATTTTAACCAGAATAGATAATTGTAAACAAATTAGCATTATTCATTTGAGAGTAAATTCAACACTTTTTAGTTTTAGTTATGCCATTAAAAGCAGATGAGTTAAAGTTAAATACAAATGAATTAAAATGTCAGCAAGAAGCTTTTCGTTTTACACCAGAGCTTTTGCCACGGCCTTTTACGTGGGAAATCGATCACAATGGTTTGTTTTGTGAAGTCTCAAAAGAGCTAGCTGAAGTTGTTGGCCCTCTCTCTTCTTCTATTTTAGGGTGTAGTTTTCATGAGCTTGCTCATCAATTTAATGATGATCGATATCTGGTTCTCAGTCGTTTTATTGAAGCGGCTATGCCTTGGAGTAAAGAGATTGTTCAATGGCCTGTTGATGGTTGCTTACAATGGCTTGATGTTGAATTGTCGGCTTTGCCAATTTTTGATGTTAAAAAGCAGCTTAAGGGGTTTCGTGGCTTTGGTGTTTTAAAAATACAAAAAAAAGTCCAAGAAAAAAGAAATGAAAAGCTAGAAACAGAAATGCTATGTCTTACGGAGATAGAACGCTCAGCTTTTCGTGAAATTGCAGAGCAATTGCGTGATGAATTGAATTCATCGGTAAAAGAAGAAAATTTAGTTGAAGAAACAGCTATTCAGTTACCATATGCACAAACATTGCCGGTAAATGCTATAGAACAAGCTCTCGTAAAAGAGCCCGCTGCAGTTTTATCATTGTTGGATACAGCAACAGATGGTGTTTTATGGTTGGATGAAGAGGGCTTTGTTCAATCAGCGAGTAGGGCAGCCTTAGCATTAATGGGTTATGAAATAAATGAACTACGAGGACAACCATTCTCTTCATTATTTACTTTGCAAAGCCGACTTTTGGTTGAAAAGTATTTTAAATCAATCCGTATGGAGGAAAAAAATCAGGTTTTAAATCGCAGTGAAACCGCTGATTTAATGACAAAAAATCATAAAAATATAACCGTTTTGATAACGATTGTATTTTTGGCAAAGCAAGGCAATTATGCTGTTATGTTGCGTGATAGGACACAAACAGTTCCATCAGGAGAAAAAAAAGCAGAAGAGGATAAAATCGTTGGAGTTGTTCATGAAATACGAACACCTTTGAATGCTCTTATTGGTTTTGCAGAAATTATGAGAGAAGGCCGTTTTGGTTCGATAGAAAATGAGCGCTATCATGGATATTTACGCGATATTATTTCCTCTGGAAAACATATATTATTGCTGATTAATCAATTACTAGAGTGCTCGAAGATAAATTATTCTGGTTCCGATAACCAGATTGATTCTTCCCTTATTTCTGAAACATTTGATGTAATATCTTGTTTACGTGCGACGATAGCTTTTCTTGAAACTCAAGCCAATCAGAACGGCATTATCATGCGTATTGTTGCTCCACCTCACGTTCCATTTATTCCTGTATCACAACAAGTGTTTCGCCAGATTATATGGAATCTTCTTTCCAATGCTATTCGTTTTACACCTTTGGGTGGACAGATTATTGTTCACGTTTCTTATAGAAAAGAACGTGTAAAAATTTCAGTGAGTGATAATGGTATAGGGATGAACGAAGAAGAGATTATACAGGCACTGCAACCTTATGGTCAAGTAGAGCGCAAAGATGGACGATCTGGTGATAGCGCTTTTATGGGAACAGGTTTAGGCCTCCCAATGTGTAAAGCAATGGTGGAAGAAAGAGGGGGACAATTTTTACTGTTCTCAAAACCCAATCATGGAACAACTGTGGAAATGTTTTTTCCTCGTGTTCCATGATGTAAATCTTGCATAAAATTATTTTTTCTTAGCCAAAAGATCTCTAATTTCTGTTAAAAGTTGTTCTTCTGAAGACGTTTTTTTGGGGCTTTCTTCTTCTTTTCTACGAATTTTATTCATAGCCTTAACGAATAAAAAAAGAACCCAAGCAATAATGAGAAAATTGATAAGTAAAGTAATAAAGTGTCCATAGCTAATGGTTGCTCCAGCTGCTTTGGCGGCACTCAATGTTGCTTGTTTTTCGCCAGCAAGTTGAATAAACATATTAGAAAAATCAATCCCACCTGTAATCAGCCCAATGATTGGCATAAAAATATCATTGACAATTGAGTTGACCAAGCTACCAAAAGCACCCCCTATAATCACACCGATAGCAAGATCAATCATATTACCTTTTAGGGCAAATTCTTTGAATTCTTTAAGCATTGCATTTTCCCCTTTATATAAGCGATATACGGTAATTTACTTACCGCTTTTGATGAAAAAGGAAAGGGCAGATTTTATTTTTAGGATTATATTACGATATTAATATTATTTTCAAAGAACTTTATAAGGTTTAATAAAGAGCTTTAGGGCTCTATTTGAATGTACATAGAATATTTCCTAGAAAAAAGCTTTTTTGATAAAAACTATATCTGCTTTTTCAACAGAAAGTAGAAAACTGTAGCTTAATTTATATAATTGCCTCAAGATTTTTATGTTAACATTAAAAAGAGAGGTTTTTACACAATACCACAAAATAAGTAGTGTAGAAAGTTGAGCTATCAGAAAGCTTTTCAAATGAAGTACATATATTAGCATAACATTTTGTCATAAAAAGAGAATTTAGGAATAAAAAATATATTTCAGCACTGATAGAAGAAATAGATAGATGAGACAGGAGTAAAACTTATAATTTAATTCCTCTTAATTTAGTAAGAGATAATAGCAATTAGGAGGGCATTATGGCTTATCTAAAAGCTATTTGTATTGGGTTACATGAGCTAAAATGGCGATAATTCGGATGGAAGAAACACATTTCATCTGCTGGAAGATTGTATCAGTTTATAAATAGCAGAGCTCTAGGGTTTGCAAGATCATTTTGGTTTGGAAGTCGTTGGTATGATGTTTGAGTTCAATAATCAACTGTCATTACTTAAAATATATGTTAGGCAGAGCACTTAATAGATGCAAAATTGTATTTAATACATCAGAAATGGCAAAGAAAACAACGCAGATTATCAATAGAGTACAAATTGATTGAACATTCTGTTGCTCATAAATAGTGCAACAATAGTATGAATTTAGATGATTTTATGAACTATGTATCCTATAAATGCTAGGAAAAAATAGCTTTATAGAACAAGCTTTGTTTCTATTGAAAACAATATTACACAAAGGAACTTTGGGAATAGAGATAATTTGCCTGCATTTTTAAGAAAATTATGAGCGTGCCTGCATAAGGCGTCATAAAACCATGACTATGGTAAGAGCCATTGATGTTCCAATTCATGCTGAATTTTATAAGATTAGGATTCATATTTTAATCTTTAAAAAATGTCGAAAAAGAGAAACATTTTTTAAGAATAAAAAGTTCTTTACATAGTATAACCAATATAAACATGTATGGCTATTATGTGATGAGTTTTCTTCTAGAAGGGGAATATTATTTGGATAATATGCTTGCTTTGATTGGAAATCTTTTGTGTTAAAAGGTAGAGGTGAGGTGCGATGGATCATTTTTATGTTGTGGAGAAGAATTGATGAGTTTTTTTCGTTGTATTGGCCGTTCTGCCTTATTTATGTTGGATCCAGAGCAAGCACACGGTTTAGCGATTCTTGGGCTGAAAAGTGGATTAAATGGTTGTCAAAAGGTTATCGACAAACGTTTGTGTGTAACTGTTGCTGGTCTTGAGTTTGAAAATTTTATTGGTCTTGCAGCGGGGTTTGATAAAAATGCAGAGGTTGTAGATGGTATTTTTCGGTTAGGATTTGGTTTTACTGAAATTGGGACAGTGACACCAAAGCCTCAGATTGGAAATCCTAAACCACGGCTTTTTCGTTTAAAAGAAGATGAAGCGATTATTAATAGAATGGGCTTTAATAATGACGGACATCAAGTTGTTTACAATAGATTGCATGCGTGTAAAAAAACTGGTGTTATAGGAGTCAACATTGGAGCCAATAAGGATACGGTCGATAAGATTGATGATTATACTGTTGGTATTGCTCATTTTTATGATGTTGCTGATTATTTTACGGTTAATATTTCTTCTCCTAATACACCAGGTTTACGTGATTTACAGGCCCGTGACAGTTTGCATCTTTTGTTGAGTGCAATTTCGCAAGCGCGAAATGAGCAAGAGAACAAGCATGGATTCTCCATTCCCATTTTTTTAAAAATTTCTCCTGATTTATCAGAGAAAGAATTAGATGATGTTGCTGAAGAAATAAAACTTTCTGATTTTGATGGACTCATTGTTTCTAACACAACTCTTTCACGCCAAGGTCTTAACAATAGTCACTTCCGTAATGAAGAGGGTGGGCTTTCTGGACGTCCACTCTTTGAGCGTTCTACTATTATGCTTGCAAAAATGCGTCAAAAATTAGGGAAGGAGATTGCAATTATCGGTGTTGGCGGTATAAAGGATGCACAGACTGCTTTGGAAAAAGTAAAAGCTGGTGCAGATTTGATTCAATTATATAGTGGGATGGTTTATGAAGGTCCAAATCTTGTCATAACTATTCTGCAAGAGGTTTTGCAGATGATGCAACAAGATGGAGTTGATAACATAAAAGGCTATCGTGATCATAGTCTTGAGCATTGGGCAAAATTTCCTTTGTAAAAAACGCTTTTTTCTTCACAAAAAATTGCGAGATTTTTTTAAAGGGGCTTGCAAACTTTGTTGATCTTCCTTATGTCACATAAGCAAAGAATAAATGTTTACGAAATCGTGAACAGTTATGATACATTTGATTTTATGCGGTTGTAGCTCAGTTGGTTAGAGCGCTGGTTTGTGGCACCAGAGGTCGTAGGTTCAAATCCCACCAACCGTACCAAAAAATTTTATTGAAAATACTGAAAATGGATATACAAGACGAACAAACGGCTCGCTGAGGATCTTTTATCAATGACTGTAGTTGCTTGGGGGCATAATATTGTACAAAAAAAACGCATGGCATAAAGTCCAAAAAACCAATAAAGGGGCATTGCGCTTCTTTTTTAAGAACTGGGCATCTCCTCTTACCTTAATGCGTTCTCATTATGCATCCTTTACACAAGACTTGTGATGGAAAGACTTTACGGAAAAAATCAATGTGTTTTGTTTAAAAGATCCGAGCTTAATATGCCCTTCAATATGGAAGGGTATTTCACAATGTTTGTTGTGATGAAGCAATTGCTCTCTCTTGGCATGCCACTGGCTGTTGGGTTTATCTCTCAGATGATGATTTCCTTCACAGATGCAGCGCTTGTAGCGCATTTAGGCGTGCAAGTCTTGAGTGGTACAATGTTAGCTCTGAGTATATTTAGTTTTGTTATGTTGTTTGGGCTAGGTATTATTACCGCGGTTGCACCAAAACTTGCGGAAAGTTTTCGTAGACAAGATAGATATGCATTGAAGGCATGGTTTGATCAAGGAATATGGCTTTCCCTTGTGATTGGAATGATGAGTGCGATCATTTTACTCAACACGAGAAATATTTTGTGTTTTCTCGGCCAAGATGGGACAATTGCCAATATAGCGCAGGAATATAATAGTGGTGCTGCTATAGGGGTGGTGTTTTTTTATCTTTATGTGAATAGCCGGGGATTACTGTCAGCAATTGGTAATCCAAAGCCGTTAACCTGGGTTATGCTTGCGGCTATCCTTGTGAATTTTCTTATCTCTTGGCCGCTTATTTTTGGTATAGGTTCTGTAAGCGGATTAGGTGTCTTTGGTGCAGGAATTGCGAGCAGTTTGATCCGTATTTTAATTGTTATTGCAGCAGCAATAATTTTGTCCCGCAATTCTGCTTTTCATTCTTTTCGCTTTAATTATTTGAGACCAAAGTTAGAGATTTCACGAATAATAAAATTGCTGCGAGTAGGGCTACCCATTGGTATACGTATTCTTATTGCGGAGGGCTTTCCTTCGTTCATTGCATTCATGATTACGGTTTATGGGGTCGAATCTTTGGCCGCGCATACGATAGGGATGCGTCTCGATATGCTTATTTCTGTGGTGGCTTTGGGGATTTCCAGCGCAGCCGCGACAATAGCAGCGTGGTATAGAGCAGATAGGAATAATATGGCTCTAAAACAATTGCGTATGAGTGTCACTGTTTTTGCTGTAGCTTATGTCTTGTTTTTATCAGGGATTGTTTATCTCTCTTATGGATTCATCCTTACAACCATCTTTAATATTTCTTCAGAACGCGTTATTGTTTTCTCTTGGAAGTTGCTTCCGTTCATCTTATTGTCTTTTTCTTTTGGCACTTTAGGAGCTATGCTCAATGGCATACTTGTGGGCTTGCTTGATACGTTTTGGTCAACAATTGTTGTAGCAATAAGTTATTGGGGGTTAGGCCTATTTGGGGGAGCGCTAATGGCGCATTTTTTTGAATATGGCTTTATTGGCTATTGGCTTGGCATGATTGGTGCAAGCTTAATCGTTTCTATCTTTAATTATATGCGCGTGGGTTATTTAATAAAATGCAATCCTATGTTTGGGGCAGAGTGAGTGTTATAAAAGCGCTTGTAAAGCACTAGCTGTGAAGGCTTAGCTACTTATCGTCCATAGAGGCTGTTTTACTTCTATGGAGATAACAATATAGGTTACAAAACTTGCTTAATATTGAAAAGAAGTGTCTTTGATTGTAGCCTCAATATTATTTGTTGAGTTTTTAAAATAATATGGGTTTATTAAAATCATTCGGCTACAATTTAAGAGTAAGTTCGGTAGATTGGAAGAGTTTAATACCTTAAAAAATGACGAGAAAAAACGTGCTTATATTCATACGCCGTTGAGGAGGCATTTAAAAAAGTTGTTGTTTTTATAAGTCATTACCATTGTGATGCTAAAACGCATGCATTTGTCAAAACAATCGCAGACGCTAACGATGTTATTCTTGCAAGCCCTGTTTATCACGGGTCTTATTCAGGGGGATTGAAGAATGCTCTTGATAATTTAGAGTATAATGCTTTTGGGATAAAGTTTTTGGTCATCTCTCTCATGACAATATAACCCAAAATGCGCACTGCCCTGTGTATATTTGGTACCAATTGTGCATACGCTTTATGGACCGGCGCTGCAATATCAAGTTGCTTCGGCTAAAGATGATTTTGCGTTTGAGAATGAAAACCGTACACGGAGACTTAGCAGCGTAAATGTACGGGCTTGCTGCGCACATCTTGCTGATAAAATGTACAATAAGGGTGGAGGATATGATCAAAAATGATAAGAAATACCGTTAGTTAGTCGTTGGTGGTACAGGAATATTGGCGCCCTTTTGCCGGTCATGAGGGCTGAACAACGTGATTATCGCAGCGCGTTTTCGTTCTCATCAATCCAAAATTGAGTTATTTCAGACAAGGGCTAAATGTATATTTTGGAGATTATTATAAGCCATAGGCACAATTTTTAAAAGGGGTACCACTATGGACGGGCTTGAAATATTGCATATTATGGGGGGCATTCGCCTGCACATGCATTTTCGTGTAGATTGAGATTGAGCGGTTGGCCTTCTTACCGAAGCCTCTGCGTATTGTTCATGTTTTTGGTTCTAATGCAGAGGATAAAATAATCTCTGGATGTGCGCATCATAATAAGATTGATCCCACATCTGTAAAATTAGGTCGGAAAAGGCTATCATATGGCCGGCGGTGGTCAATGAGAAAAGTGTTTATGATCATGTGATTTGTGAGAGCCGTATTGAGAAAGAGTTTGCGCAAAATCTCGATAATGACTCTGATATAAGATTGTTTTTTAAACTGCCAAGAAGTTTTAAAATAACCATTCCCATTGGTTCTTATACGTCTGATTGGGCGGTTTTTTTAGAGAGGGATGGCGCGCAAAAGCTTTATTTTGTACTGGAAACAAAAGGAACGAATAGCGATTTTGATTTGCGCCTTAAAGAAATGCTGAAGATTAAATGCGGCAAGGCGCATTTTACCGCCCTTGAGACTGGTGTGGTGTTTAACGAGGCACTGGTGATGAGTTGGCGCGATTCTAAGCGGGGGGGATGGTGGTAGAGAGAGTGGGGGCTGTGGTAAGAGTGGGCGGCACGAATGACGCTGTCTTTAGTTGTGTACCACCAAGCTAATTTTGTGCTTTGCGAAATTCGCCAAGGCTTTTGGACGTACCGCGTTTACCGCGTAATAAAATCTTATGAATATCATGCAGAAGGCGCGCGCAGAAGGGGGTGATTACGTGACTAGCTTCCCAATGCCGTAATTAAGTACAGCTACATAATGAGATAGCTCTTCAATATCATCAGTTGCACTGATACTTTTTCTTTATTTTCAAACAATAATAGGTCAGATGGTAACGATTATGTCCTTTCTATCTAAGAAAAGAGTAGCACCGCTTGCGTATATGCACGAGTAAAAGTCAATCAACATTGGTCTGAGGTAAAAACCGTCAATTATTTCTAATACACCTAAGGATTTCATAGCTTGCTCTAACGGTTTATATAAAGCCGCCCTTTTAAAAGGTGGATTGGGTGGAAAATTTATTGGGATATAGGCTTTATGAATCTCTCGAACTAAGCTTCCTACTATGCAGGCCCTAAGGCGTGATTGCATATATGGTCGCATCTGTTGCTCGTTGTGTAGGCAGAGATCCTAGATTAGGAAAGGAGGGCTGGTCTTTTAATTACAAAGGAAGAATACGGCGCGTAAGTGCAACAAAATGTATTTTGAGGAGCGGTAAAGGGGTGAGGCATTTGATGTCCAGCGGGTGACGGATTAACTGGAGTATAAGTAGGCATTGCTAGGGCGGAGTTTTTAGTTAAGAATTGCGCTCTGTGCGCTATAAGCTCTCTGCATCCTTCATATAGGCGTTGGATCATCGCCCAATGCAACGTAAAGGGGCTGTTTTGTCTTTAGCGCTTGTTTGGCTGCTTCTATAGTGCCGCTGGCTCTATCAGCCATTATGGTGATAATTTTCTCGTCCAAAGAATAAATCAATCGATTGCGTAATAGGGTATGTGTGCCTTTTTTGACCGTGTCTTTTTTTAAAAGCAGCTGTTACCTCGTGGCAGGGTTGGGGGTGTTTATATGATCAGCCTGCCAAAGAAATGGAAGCGTTATCGCGATAGCCACCAATAGTAGTCCAGCGATAAAGGTGGCAGCAAACTGCAATGATATAAAAGAACCAAGGACGCCGACCAAAAAGCTTCCGACCGGCGTTCCAGCATAGCCTATCACTCGAAAAGCAGAATTAGCTCGCCCGAGAAGTTGCTTTGGTGTGAGGCGCTGCCTGAAGGCGGTAACACCAATAAACCATAAGCTTGCTCCAACGCCAGCGATAAAGGTGACGCCCCATACGACGACAGCACTTTTTGAAAAGGCTGGAATCAGCAGCAAGACAACCGTTCCTAAACCGTCAGTGAGAACAGCTAGGCGCACCGGTGCATAGCGTATACGCGGTGCAAATAGGGCGCCTGCCATTGTTCCAAGCGCGTAGGCCGCAAACATCACGCCATATTGGCTGCTATGTAGGCCCAGATACCGACTGTCGGTAACGAAGAAGATGAATGAGGTTAGGAATGCTCCAAATACCACCGATAGAAAGAATGTGAGTAATGTAAGGGAGGTAAGATGCCGATTTGAAAAAATGAAACGAAAGCCGGCAATGATATAACGGAAAGTGATGTTTTCTTTATCAAGTGCTGGCGATGTCGGAACAGCACGGCGAGCGGTAAAAATCAATACGATAAAAAGCACGATTAAAAGGCCGAGAAATAGCAGGGTGCTATGCGCTAAAATGCTGCTTGTTATGACAGGGGCAAGAAAATAGGAGACCCCGAAATCTAAAAACAAGACAATAGAGTAGAAGGTCATCAATCGCTCTCCCTCCATGATAAGTGGTGGAATCGTCATTATATAAGCTTCGGCAGAAACGACGATGAATCCAGCAATGGTTGCATAGAAGAAAATTTGTTCGGCTGGAGTAATCTGTATCATAAGTAGTATGAACAGGACAATATGCAGTAGCATGAAGATGAAGAGAGCTGAGGTGGCAAGTTTTATTTTGTCGCAGCGATCAAGTAAAACGCCTGCAAGGATGCCGAAAATTGGCCACGCTAATGAGAAGAGACCTTGCGCCCAACTTACTCCGACTACGCCATATCCAGATTGTCTTGCTAATAGCGGGATGGCAGTGCGCAAAGCACCGCTGAGTAAGGCGAGCAGACTAACGGTTAGGCAAAAATAGCGTATGTTCTTGTTGGAAAAAAGCGTGAACATTCTGTTCTCCTTAAGATGCCACACAGGTTTCCACTGTTCCATCAAGTACGGCGGTTGTATTCAGCATGTTTGCGACATAGCCGTCCAAGATATTCCTATCTGCCTGAGGTAGAAGAAAATACATAAGGTTGGAATACCATTGCCAACCACGCTGAGTCAGCTGGAGATTGTTATCACTTTCTGCGATGAGACCTGCACCTATGAGCTGTTGTAGGTTATTGTATACGAAAGAGGGGAGTGCGGTCCAGTCAATTCTTTCTTTTTTGGCATAACCGTTATAAGGTAGCCTCATACACAAAGCCTTGGAGGCTTGTTGCTCTGCTGATACCCAATTGTAGTATACTTTGGATTTGCCTTTAAGTTGTATGTCGGTAATGTATCCGCTTCGACTGGGATTGGCTCGTGTGACGAGTGAGCCGAGAATCGACATTGCTGACGCCCCGAAGCCAACCACATAATCGTCATGATAACCATGCAAATATTTGTGATAGCGGAAATAATTAGCTGAACTCGTTTTAGCGAGCGTTAGAGGAGTGTTATTGGCAATTTTGATATAGGAATGCCCATTACACGGCGCATAGCCGCAGCTGCGCATAACGATGTCGCTAAATAAGCGAAGCATCTGTCGATGCTGTAGGCTGGATGGCTTTAGCCCTTTTTGTGCGTAAGACTTATGCAGTTGCGACGTGATAGCCAGATTGTTAATTGCATAGAGGTTGATGGTTTCAGGGTGAAGCTCGCTGGCTTGCTTCAAATCGTATAATAGTTCTTCGGCTTGCTGGCTGTGCATGCCATATAGTAGGTCTAAACCGACATGTCCAATTATCTCTTGTGACCAAGCTACGGTATTGTTGATTTGTTCACGTGTTGAGGTGAGGTTAAACAATGATCGGAAACGCTCAATGAAACTCTGTATACCGAAGCTGATCCGGTTAACGCCGATCTCACGGGCAGCATAAAGTTTATCACGTGTGACGCTCTTCGGTTCGCTTTCCAGTGTAAGCTCAGTTAAGGAAGAGAGCTCAAATTCGGCATGCAATACTTTTCCGATGTGGCGGATATTATCTGCAGACAAAAGCGACGGTGTGCCGCCCCCTATATAGATGCTGCGGATGGGCCCTCTAAGCGAGCGAATGAAATTTCCTTTGTTTCTGATCTCTGTGGTAAGCGCTGACATATAAGATTCGATTTGCTTAACGTGCTTGTAGGCCCCTTTCTGAAAGGGACAGAAGGAACAGATGGTTTCACAAAAGGGAATATGCAAATAAAGAGAAATAGTATGCGCTTGTGGAATCTGCTTACTGTGCGCTAGTTTATTAAAGTCTAGGTAATCGTAAAATTCATTTGAAATAGTGCGAAATAACGGATATGTGAAGTTGTAAATCAGCTTGAGTTGATCGAATTTCACAAAAGGATGATCCACGAGTTGCATAGCTTATCTCCCCCAATTTCTTAACGCGCACTATATTATTGACGGGCGACTGGTGATCCAATTATCCGAGTGTATTACCAAAGATTTTCACGGAACATAATGAATCCTCCTTTTGTAGAAGTTATATGTATTATACATATAACTCATTATATGAACAGATGAGCTTGTTTAAGAGGCAATGTAAAGATAAAAATATAAAAGAACTTTCTCTTGCAGCCTTATGGTCTGATATTGCAATTGGTATCCTGTTTTACGTGGTCGGGCTATGGATGCCTAGGGCGAGAAAAAGCAGGGTATTTTAATGGACGTGCGGGGCATCATTGTTATGTTGCTGGGACTTGGAATTTGCGTCTGGTTATGAGATATCATTAGCGCAAAAAGATGGTTTTAAAGGTAGAGATACATTTTTTAATATCCCTGTAAAACTTCGAGAAGAGATAGAGTTATCCTATTAGAAAACATATAAATATCCAGTGTGATAATATTATCGAATTACATGACATCATCACTCTTGCACGCCATTTTGATATACTACCTAAAATCTCATTGAGATTGTGCCATGTACTGGCAAACGGGGATAGATCGCGTTTTGGTATGACTGCGGCGGAGTTACGTGCCGCATTATCTTTGCTAGAATCCAATAGGATTAGGCTTAATGGGGCGCCTTTTCATGTGGGCTCTAATTTGAATTCGACTGAGTTAATAGTATCCACCTTAACTAAGGCTGGAAAGGATATTTACGCATTGAAGGATCAAAAAAGTTTTATCAGTTTAGGCGGGGATATCCGACTTCCACAGCGTTCTGCGATGCCATGACGATCAATGACGAATACCCTCGTAAAATTTATGAGGCATTATCACAATTGGGTTGTGGTTTACATAAGCTTACGGTAATTATTGAACCTAGGCGTGTTATATCTAAAGATTATGGTTATTTATTTTCAAATATTAGCTCTATAAAAGAGCAGAATGGTACGAACTTAATTACAATCTGGGCTCTGGGGATGTGTACTCAATCTGCACAGTATCACTAGGTCAGAAGTCAAAGTATGTGAAAGCAACTGATACAAAAAAAATTTACGATGGTGGAAGATCGACGATGAAGGACTTTAGTTCAAAGGAAATTGATATTATTGTGTTCTCATATCCTGATTTTTTGGCTTTTTAGATATAAATAACACATCTCCTAGTGGGCTGGAGACTATCAGATGTTGGATCCCGCATGGCGCAATTAGCAAAAATTCCTATCTATTGGATTTGGTATGCTCTACTGGATTCTCAGCTCTAAATATTGTGTGCGAAGAGCAATGTCAAGCGGTGGAAATTGATATAAGTGCAGAGTTTGTACCATCCGCTCAGAACAAGGTTGATAGCTCTATTATGCAGGCGATGGTTAAGTTTCATATTGGAAATGCTGAGCGTATGTCTTATCCTGAAAATACATTTACGCATATTACGGCGGGGTGAGTATTTGTAAGCACAGCTGTAAAGGCTATTCACCATCTTAGGGTGTTTACTTCTACGTGGATAACAATAGAGTTACAAAACTTGCTTCATATTAAAAGAAAAGTTTCTTTTCTTTTAATTAAGCATTGCTACAACCAAAAGGAAATTAAATATCTCGCCTTTATTATTCTCGCCAATGTTTGCTTATATATGATTATTTGAATCGGAATTAGGTTACGTACAATATGGTATTTCTCGCTGTTTTATATAAGGAGAAGGTTCGCACCGATGTATCGCGTGCAATATCAATTTTTTCACTATGGTGATAGGATAGCTTTTTGAGCGCAAAGTTCTTTTACCTTGATGGATCTTATAGTATTCTTCAAAAATATCAGTTGATAATTTTTTTTCGTGTCGTTTATGCATGGGCTGATACAATAAGAATAGGACTTGATTGTTTTTAAAGTTGGTATGTTATGGATGTAAAAAATGGTAAACAAACGAAAAGTAAGAATTTTAAACCTGTTTCTCGTTTTCTCAAAAGTTTACGTGGTGTGCACAATTGGGAACAAGTTTCACAATGGCTTGCTTTCCGTAAGGTAGAGGATATTGAATGTATTACGCCTGATCAAGCAGGGGTACCACGGGGCAAGATGATGCTTTCTAAAAAATTTACATCGGAAACATCATTGGCATTGCCTTCAGCAGTTTTTATGGCAACAATTTCAGGGGATTATCCGGAAGATGGTCATGGTTTTGAATATCCTAAAGCAGATGGTGATTTACGCCTTGAGCCTGATCTTTCTACGTTAAGCATTGTTCCATGGGAAGATGCTCCTACGGCACAGGTGATTTGTGATCTTGTGTATCAAAATGGTCAGGTTGTAGATTACACACCACGCAATGTTTTACGAACGGTGGTTCACTTTTACACAAAAATGGGTTTAAGCCCTGTTGTTTCACCAGAAATTGAGTTTTATTTGGTACAAAAAAATCCCGATCCTGATTATCCGTTAGTTCCACCGGTTGGTCGTTCTGGGCGTTCAATTGGTGGTGGACAGGGGTACTCCATTGCTGGTGTTAATGAATTTGATGATTTGATTGATGATATTTATCAATTTTCAGAGGCACAAGGATTGGAAATTGATACCCTCATTCATGAAGAAGGAGCAGGTCAGTTTGAAATTAATTTACGTCATGGTGATCCTATTGAGTTAGCGGATCAAGTTTTTATGTTTAAACGAACAATTCGTGAAGCAGCACTAAAACATAATATGTATGCAACTTTTATGGCAAAACCCATTCAAGGGCAGCCGGGTTCTGCTATGCATATTCACCAATCGGTTGTTGATAAGAAAACCGGTATGAATATTTTTACACAGGAAAATGGTGAAGAAAGTATCTGTTTTCGCCATTTTATTGGTGGATTGCAAAAACATATGCCAGGGGTACTTGTGATGCTTGCACCTTATGTGAATTCTTATCGACGTCTTGTCCCTGATAATTCGGCTCCTGTTAATTTGCGATGGGGATATGATAATCGTACTACAGCTTTTCGAGTTCCCCGTTCTGCTCCTCAAGCGCGACGTGTTGAGAATAGACTTCCTTCATCAGATGCGAATCCTTATTTAGCTCTTGCAGCTTCTTTAGCGTGTGGTCTTATTGGTTTGCAACAAAAAATTGAGCCGGATGAGCCAGCGACAAATAATGTAAACGCTGATAATATTGAGTTGCCGCGTGGACTCATTGAGGCAGTCAATTTGTTTGAACAAGATACAGTGATACGTGCTATTTTAGGGGATGTGTTTGTCAGTACTTATGCTGCAATCAAACGCCAAGAGTTTGAAACTTTTATGGAAGTAATCAGTCCGTGGGAGCGTGAATATCTCCTGCTGAATGTTTAAATTTTATGACGATGATTGATTATAATTCAATTTCTCCAGGAATTTCTTGGTATGAAGATGCTTTAAGAGAACGTCCATCGTATCCTTCTTTTTGTGAAAACAGACAGTGTGATGTGGTCATTATTGGAGGCGGATTTACGGGTCTTTCGGCTGCTTATCATTTAGCCAAGGCTGGAGTAGATGTTGTTTTATTTGAAGCATCACGTTTTGGTGATGGTGCTTCAGGGCGCAATGGTGGACAGCTGGGAACAGGGCAACGGCAATGGGTAGAAACATTAGAAAAAAAGTATGGTTTTGAGCGGAGTAAGGCTCTGTTTGATTTGGCAGAAGAAGCTAAAAGAGATATTTTAGCTTTATGCGCAATGCCTAATTGTCCGTGTGATTTGATAGGAGGACAGCTTTCTGTAACTCATAAAAGGCGTGAGCTTCTCTCTTATCAACGGCATATTGAGGCGATGCAGCGTTATGGCTATCACGCGCTTACTTTTATGGATAAGGCTGAAACATTTGAGCGACTTGGATCAACTTTTTATTGTGGTGGTATTTATGATGCGGATACCGGTCATATAAATCCCTTAAAATTGATTATTGGGTTGGCAAAAAGAGCACAAGATGCTGGTGCTAAGCTTTATGAGAAGTCACAAGTAACGACCATAAGGCGCAAGGGAGCACATTGGAAAGTAATAACAGAAAAAGGCAGTGTAACAGCAGAGCATGTTTTACTTGCAACAAATGGGTATAAACTTGGTCTGGAGCGTTTTATTGAGAAAAATATTGTTTCTATTCGCTCTTATATTGGAGCAACGGACCCATTACCAAAGCATAGTTCAATTCTTATAGGGGGGGAATCGGTTGATGATTCCCGTTTTATGGTTCGCTATTTTCGCAAAAGCATTGATAATCGTCTCTTATTTGGTGGTGTAGAAAGTTATGATAATAAGCATCCTCTAAATTTAGATGAACGTATAAAACGGCAAATTGTTGAAATTTATCCTCAATTACATTCTATCAATTTAAGCCATCGGTGGGGAGCAACGGTTGCCATCACAGTTGAACGCATGCCCTATGTTCGCCAACTTTTCTCAAGGATGACTTATTGTGGTGGTTATTCAGGGCATGGCGTTATGCTGGCTCCTTTCGTGGGAAAATTATACGCAGAATGGTTAACTGGAAAATATGAACGTTTTTCCTATTTCCAAGACTTAAAGATTTCATCTTTTCCGGGGGGACGCGTTTTGCGTTATCCGCTTATATTTTTAGCAATGCGTTGGTTTTCTTTATTGGATCGCCTTTAATGTAAACATTGCTTGAAATGAAGAAAATTAATGGCTTATTTAGTATCTGTCTGCTTTAATGATGAAAGCTTTTATAAGTGATATGGGATTTCATAATCGAATAGAAAAATAAACAAGTTCATGGTGCGTAAAATTATTCCAGTTTCTTCCTTTGATTGTATTGTTTTTGGTGGCAATGGTGATCTGGCGTTGCGCAAGCTTTTGCCGGCTTTATATCATTGTCAGTGTGCTGGGCAATTCAGTGAGCCAACACGTATTATTGGGGTTTCGCGCACTTCCTTAAGTTGTGAAGAATATCAAAATTTTGTTCGCATTTCTTTAGAAAAACATATCCATCCAAAAGATCTCAATTCAACAGAACTCAATCGTTTTCTTGCACGTTTAACTTACGTTTCTGTTGATGTTACCTCAAATCGAGGGTGGGAGGATTTAGCTCTCCTTCTGTCACAAGATTCAGCAGATATTCGAGCTTTTTATTTGGCTGTTGGTTCGTCACTTTTTGCTGATATTGCGATGAAGTTGGGAAAAAATAATTTGGTGACAGCACAAACACGGATTATCATTGAAAAACCAATTGGTTGCGATGTAAAAACAGCTATTTCACTTAATGATGTATTTGCAAGCGCCTTTAATGAAGAGCAGATCTTTCGCATTGATCATTATCTTGGGAAGGAAACTGTTCAAAATTTAATGGCATTGCGGTTTGTTAATACACTTTATGAACCGCTATGGAACTCCAATTATATTGATCATGTTCAAATAACCGTTGCTGAATCTTTAGGGTTAGAGGGGCGTACAGAATACTATGAAAGCACTGGTGCTCTACGCGATATGGTTCAAAACCATATGCTACAGTTACTTTGTTTGGTTGCGATGGAAATACCATTTACCAACAGTGCTAATGCTGTGCGCGATGAAAAACTTAAAGTTTTACATTCTTTAACACCGCTTGATGTCCATAATGTAGGGCAGCATACTGTACGTGGGCAGTATCTTTCTGGTCTATCAAATGGTATATCGGTAGAGTCTTATTTTGATGATCTAGGAAGAGTGAGTAAGAGTGAAACATTTGTAGCACTTAAGGTTAAGATTGATAACTGGCGTTGGGCTAATACGCCTTTTTATTTACGAACAGGTAAGCGCATGTTCACGCGAATGTCTGAAATTGTTGTGGTTTTTAAACCTATTCCTCATAATATTTTTAATGTGGATTTAGATGAAATTTTTTCTAATCGGCTTGTAATTCGTCTCCAACCTGATGAAGGTGTAAAACAATGGTTGATGATTAAGGATCCAAGTTATGGCGGTATGCGGTTTCGTCACATTCCATTAGACATGAGTTTTGCTTCCGCATTTTCTGAACGTAATCCTGATGCTTATGAACGTTTATTAATGGATGTTATTCGTGGAGATCAAACACTGTTTATGCGTCGTGATGAAGTTGAGGCTGCTTGGCGTTGGATTGATCCAATCATTGAGGGATGGGAAGCAATAAAACAGCCTGTTCACAGTTATAACGCTGGTTCGTGGGGTCCGTCTGCTTCGATGAGCCTCATGGAACGTGATGGACGTATATGGAACAATTTAGTTTAGAGCAATAAGTATGTATAGAATGAATATTGATCGTTTAGACTTTGAAACCCCTCAGACTTTAGCTTTGGCATTAGCAGATCGAGTAGCCGCAGAGCTTAGTGTATCTGTTCTTGAGCGCAAGAGAGCAGTTTTAGCGGTGTCTGGTGGTAAAACACCAGAATTGTTTTTTCATTATTTGTCAAAAGCAGATATTGATTGGCAAAAGATCATTATCACTTTGGTCGATGAACGTTTTGTCCCTACACACGATGAACGTTCAAATGAACATATGGTACGGTGTCATTTGTTACAAAATTTTGCCGAAAAAGCACGTTTTGTAGGGCTTTATCATAAAGCAATTACTGCTGAACTTGCTGCTTTTTCAGCGGCGAGTCGTGTTAATACTTTGCCTAAACCCTTTGATGTTGTTGTTTTAGGAATGGGGGAGGATGGACATACGGCTTCTTTTTTTCCTGATGCTGATCGTTTAAAGCAAGCGCTTGATTTACGAACACAAGCACTTGTTTTACCCCTTCATGCTAAGAGTGCTGTTGAGCCAAGACTCTCACTAACTTTGCCAGTTATTATGCAATCTCGTTGCATTATTCTCCATTTCGAGGGTTTTCAGAAACGCGATTGTTTTGAGGAAGCTTGTCAAGATGGGGCTGAAACAGAAATGCCTATTCGGGCAATTTTGCGTAATTCCCCTCATCTCGTTCAGGTTTATTGGTCGCCTGCAGAAAATGAAATAAGTGAATCAAAATATGCGACACAAGGTGAATAAAACGTAATCTCTCTCAATGAATGAGGGGAAGAAACAATGAAAGGGGGAGAGAAATATGGCACTTTCCAAGACAATTGCTACAGTTACACGAAGGATTTATGAACGTTCTCGATCAACACGAGAAATTTACTTAGATCGTATTGCGAAAGCACAAGTTCATCGCCCCAAACGGAGTTTTTTAGGATGCGCCAATCAGGCTCATGGCTTTGCTGCTTGTGGTGCAATAGATAAAGAGCGTTTGAAGGGAAATATCGTTGGGAATATTGGCATTATCACGGCATATAATGATATACTTTCAGCACATCAACCTTTTGAAAAATTTCCTCACTTAATTAAAGAGTCGGCCCGTATGGTTGGTGGTGTTGCACAGGTTGCAGGTGGTGTTCCCGCGATGTGCGATGGTGTTACGCAGGGAAATGCGGGGATGGAGCTTTCCCTTTTTTCGCGTGAAGTAATTGCAATGGCAACAGCTATAAGCTTATCACACGATGTCTTTGATGCAGCATTGTATCTTGGGGTGTGTGATAAAATTGTGCCAGGTTTATTGATTGGTGCCCTAACATTTGGTCATTTACCAGGAATTTTTATAGCTGCTGGTCCTATGACAAGTGGTCAAGGTAATGATGAAAAAGCAAAGATACGTCAACTTTACGCGGAAAATAAAATAGATCGCCAAACACTTCTAGCATCGGAAGCACGTTCTTATCATGGGCCAGGAACATGTACATTTTATGGAACAGCTAACTCTAATCAGGTGATACTGGAGATGATGGGGCTTCATATGCCGGGAGCTTCTTTTATTAATGCGAATACACCGTTGCGTGATGCTTTAACAAAAGAAGCCACGAAACGTGTACTTGAAATGACAGATCTTGGTGATCATTATAGTCCACTTGGAATGATCATTGATGAGCGTTCTTTTGTGAATGCTATTGTAGGATTAAATGCAACAGGAGGTTCTACCAATCATACGATTCATTTGATTGCTATAGCTGCTGTTTGCGGTATTAAATTGACATGGCATGATATTGCAGAAATTTCATCCGTTGTGCCTCTTTTAGCGCGCATTTATCCTAACGGTTTAGCAGATATTAATCATTTTTATGCAGCAGGGGGGATAGGATTTATTATCCGCGAGCTTATTGAGGCAGGTTTGGTACATGAAGATGTTTCTACGGTTTTTGGTAAAGATCTCAATGCTTATGCAATTGAAGCAAAGCTTTCTGCTGATGGTCATGTGGTGCGTGAAGCGGCTCTTAAGGAAAGTGGTGATCATAAGGTGTTAGCGGGGTGGAGAAAGCCATTTCAGCTTGATGGTGGTCTTCGTGTTTTATCAGGAGATTTGGGAACAGCTATTATAAAAGTTTCCTCTGTTAAACCAGAGTATTGGCAGATTAAAGCACCAGTCTTTGTTTTTAATGATCAAGAGGAACTACAAAAATCTTTTAAATCTGGAGTGTTGCATAATAAAGACTTTATCGCTGTCATTCGCTATCAAGGACCAAAAGCCAATGGTATGCCAGAGCTTCATAAATTAACAACCATTTTAGGCGTTTTACAAGATCGCGGTCAAAAGGTAGCATTGATAACCGATGGGCGTATGTCAGGAGCGTCAGGAAAAATTCCTGCTGCTCTCCATGTGACACCAGAAGCAGTGGATAATGGCCCCATTGCACGTTTGCAGGATGGTGATATTGTTTTTCTTGATGCTCATGAGGGTAAATTAACTCTTTTGGAGGATTTAGCAAAATTTAACGCGCGAAAAATCATACCTCCGGATCTTTCAAAAAACGAACATGGTGTTGGACGCGAACTTTTTCATGTTTTTCGTCAATCCGTTAATCGTGCAGATCAAGGGGCATCTGTTTTTATGACATGAAAAATGCAAAAATAAATAAGCTGAATCATATACAATGAAACCATATACAAGGAATTGTTACAATTTTTAGAATTTTGGTATCGGCAGATTGTGTGATCGCGCGGCGGCTTTGAGTGTATTAACCATAAGCATGGCAATTGTCATTGGTCCAACGCCTCCTGGAACAGGGGTGATCGCAGCAGCTTTTTCTTTTACGTTTTCAAAATCGACATCACCAACAAGACGTGTTTTCCCTATACCTTTTTCTGGTGCAGCAACGCGGTTAATACCGACATCAATAACAATTGCACCATCTTTTATCCAGTCTTTTTTAATCATTTGTGGGCGGCCTACAGCTGCTACTAGAATATCAGCGCTTCGACACACATCATCAAGGTCACGGGTACGACTATGGGCAATTGTCACAGTGGCATTGGCTGCTGTTAAAAGGGCAGCCATAGGTTTTCCAACAATATTAGAGCGTCCAACAACGACAGCATCAAGTCCAGATAAATCTCGTCCACAGTGTTGTTCAATCATCATCATGGCACCAGCTGGAGTGCAGGGAATAATTGCATCTTCAAGTGCATTTGCCGCGAGTTTTCCTACATTAATATAATGAAAACCATCAACATCTTTTTGGAAAGCAACGGCTTGTGTTATGCGATTTGTATTCATATGAGCAGGGAGAGGCAGCTGTACCAAAATACCATGAATTTTGGGATCAGAATTTAATGTTGCAATAAGTTGAAGGAGTTCTTTTTCTTGCGTTTCTTTGGAAACGACATGTTTGATTGAAAGAAACCCACATTCTTCGGCTTTTTTATTTTTTGAGGTGACATATACTTGACTTGCAGGATCATCTCCAACGATAATAACAGCGATACTAGGTTGTATATTATAGTGATGGCGGAGCTTTGCTGTTTCGGCCTTAACTTTCACAATAATCTCTTCAGCAAGTTTTTTTCCGTCGATAATATTATTCATTCAGAGATCCTTTCGGTAAGGCTGTTTGTTTTTTTTTGTAAAGCATTTTCTAATAATACGATAGAGTTTTATAGCAATATTCATATGAGAACAGTAAGAATGGTTTTATAATGTTGTGGATTTATAGTTTTGAAGACTTTTAAATAATTGCTTTATAAAGAAGCAGCAACATTGCTGTTTGAATAAATTTTGGATAAAGAACAAAAATAATGAAGATACAAAGTGGATATAGTGAATTATAGGATTATAAAAACTTTTTATGATCATTTAAGTTTGTTTTTAATCTGTTATAGGGGGATAAGTATAGAGGGATAATGTGCGCATCAGAATAATAAAATTTTTGAGCGGAGTTTTTATTACAATTATCTTTTTATTTGGAGTGGGGATTCTCGTTTTACCTTATCTTATTTCTACAGATGCGATTCGTATTCGTTTAGCGCAGGATTTAAGTGCATGGACGGGTTACAATGTGCAATTGCGTGATCCACCGCGGTTACATCTTTTTCCTTATCCTAAAGCATTTCTTTCTGGCGTTACTTTAACATCAAAAATGGATGATGTTGCGCCATTAATGGAAGCTGAATCAATAGAAGTTGATCTTTCTGTCGTCGATCTTCTTTGGGGACATATTTCTTTTTCAGAGACGCGGATTATGCGTCCTCAATTTGTTATGGAAAAGCCTGTTAAAACAATAGCAGATTTTTTTGATCGGTTTTCTCGCTCACAAGGTGCATTAGGGGTGGCAATACGTAATACGCGTGAAATATTAAAACATAATCCTGAGCATCCAGAGATAGAGCACCTTTTAAAACAACCTTTTGGACGGATTGTCATTAAAAATGGTGTTCTTGTGTATCACGATAGTTTTTCAGGAGTAGCAGAAAAAATAACAGGATTAAATGCAACTTTAGATTGGCCGGAATCAACTCAGGAAGTACGGTTACGTGCAGATGCGCGTTGGCGCGGAGAGTTTACAAAATTATCACTTGATGCTTCTCAAGCATTACTGCTTCTTGCTGGAGGCAAAAGTCATATTAGGGCAAGTCTCAATTCTGTACGTGGGGGAATAACTTTTACAGGAAAGGCTCGATTATCTGAATATTATATTTTTGACGGAAAAGTGTCAATGCGTTCTCCTGGATGGAATCAGACATTGTCTTGGGTTGGTGGAAATCAGTTTTGGGGACATAAATTAAAAATACCCATTGTATGGGAATCTCATTTTTTAGCGCAGCCAATGCATATCCAAATGAACAATGTTACATTTACGATGGGGAAAGCCAATGCGCGAGGAGCTTTAAAACTCGATTTTCAAGATTATGTACCAAATGTCATGGGCTCTTTAGCCTTTGATAATCTAGACCTTAGCCTCTTGGGTTCAATGTTTTTTTCAGGTAAAAAGAAAAATGCCTGCTTTGACATGAGAACTTTTGATTGTATTGGCGTGGATATACGACTTTCTGCGCCACAAGCTAAAATAGGAAATATTTCACTCACAAATTTAGCTGCTGCAATACAAATAAGAGATGGTCATGGTATTTTTGATCTTGGACATGCGAATATTTTTGGTGGATCTGTGCAAAGTAATATTGAAGTTACCTCAGCTGGACAGAAAGTGCGTATTGGAGGAAATATTTCAGGTGCTTCTATTGATATGCAGGAGACTTTAGAAATCTTGGGATTTATTCCATTTATACAAAGCAAAACGAATTTTACTGCAACGGTACGAACACTTGCTGATTCTTGGCCAGAAATTTTTACGAAAATGCAGGGTGAGTTAACACTGAAGATGTCTTCTGGTCGGCTATTAGGGTATGATCTGAATGAATTACAAACAAGACTTTCAAATAAACAACAATTTCTTTTAATGAATAATGATACTTTTTCAACAACATTTGATCACTGGGATATTCAGACAAGCTTTTCAGAAGGTATGATGAAGGTAACAGAGTCATTAATGCGTACAGCAGACTTGAGCTTATCCATTCAAGGAATCATTGCAACTGCTATTGCGCAAGGGAAGGAAAATGAACTGATATTACAGGCACAACTACGCAAAAACTATAGATCAGAAACTTTATGTAAAGATGTCCAATGTCTTGCTAATAGCCTTGCATGGCCTTTTACATTTTCTCTAAGCTCTAAAGGACAAAATCATGGTGATTTTTGGGTTACAAAAGATATTAACGCAGATTGAGTATCGTTTTTCATCTGTATAATATTCTATCCTATAATGGTAATTCGTCTTTTTGCAACTTAAAATTGTCTTTTAAATTTAAATCAGAGCTCCCATTATCGGAAGATTCTCTCATTTTAAATCCGTTCGTCGTGAAGCAGTAAAAACCATCCTCACCGTCATAATAAGTGAGGTTGGTATAGATAAATGACTGAAGAGAGGAATAAAAAACCTTCTTATGGAATCTTTCAAATACAAGAGATTCATAATATCGGTGCTAATCTTATAAAAATTGCTAAAAAACATTAAAATTTTAAGGAGGATGTTGGCCAGTGCTTATTGAATCGCAGAAGAAATACCATAGCCATCTTTGGTAATTGTATGCTTCCCGTCGGCTCCAACAGAACCAATTCCCACTGTAATCAAAATAAAGGCTAAGAAGGTTGTAATCGTAATAATTGTAGCTTTTTTAGCAGACATATTTTTCCTCCACGGATGCATCAATGACTGAATGCAAAGATGAATGGTGCATTATTTAAACTTTTATGAAAGCAGAATCACTTAAGGATCTATAAGTTCCTATTATTATCTCATAAAGCTAAAAAAACTCTATAATTCTTTAATATATTATAGTTCTATAGATATAATTTTTTCTTTTTGCTATATATTTTTCTTCATTTTCTCGATGACGATAGTGAGCATTGGCAAAATTTTTATGCGCATAAATTATAAACTTAAAAGATTATTTATCCGACAGACATTGGCTTTGAATGAAGAAATAAAGATAGAGGGGGCACAAGCTTCTTATCTTATGCATGTTTTGCGTATGAAAGAAGGAGCAGAAATTTTACTTTTTAATGGACAGGATGGTGAGTGGCTTGCTAAACTTATCACTGTTAAGAAAAAATTTGTTGTGGTTCAGCTTATCCATCAAGAAAGATTACAAACGACGCATTCCAATCTTATTTATTGCTTTGCTCCACTCAAAAACGCGCGGTTGGATTATATGGTGCAGAAAGCTGTTGAAATGGGGGTATCGATTTTGCAGCCTGTTATAACGCATCATACGCAGGTTACGCGTATCAATATGGCGCGTATGGAAGCCAATGTTATTGAAGCTTCTGAACAGTGTGGAATTTTATCTCTTCCTGAATGCGTATCTGCTCTATCATTAGCAGAACTTTTAGCACAGTGGGATGAGACACAGCCTTTATTCTTTTGTGATGAAGAGCATAAATCGCATAATCCATTACCTTCTTTTAAAAAGCGTGACGTTACAACACCTGGTATTCTTATTGGACCGGAAGGTGGCTTTAGTGAAGAAGAGCGGAGCTTTTTAAAAAAACATCCTTTTGTGGTTCCAATATCACTAGGTCCGCGTATTTTACGCGCTGATACTGCCGCTGTTGCTGCTTTGGCTCTTCTTAATGCTACCGTGGGGGATTGGGCAATGGATTGAGAAATCTGTAAAATCATTCTAAACAATTTATTTAAGATGATGATACCAATTATAGGATACGGTAAGTTATGGCGCTTGATATAACTGATGAAAGTGAAATTTATAACTTAGATTCTTTGGTTAGCTATTTCCAAGGGGGGTATAAAGCAGAAGATGATTGGCGCATTGGTACAGAACATGAAAAATTTCCGTTTTATAGAGATGGTTTTCACCCTGTTCCTTATGAAGGAGAGAGGGGAATCCGAGCGCTTTTAGAGAGGATGCAAAGCGCCTTAGGATGGAAACCTATTTTAGATGAAGAGAATATTATTGGGCTCGTAGGATCAGTTGATCAGGGAGCCATTTCTTTGGAACCTGGGGGACAATTTGAATTATCTGGTGCACCATTAAAATCAGTAAGCCATACATATTACGAGTTGATGGAGCATTTAACTCTTCTCAAAAAAATTGCAGAACCATTAGGTATAGGTTTTCTAGGTCTTGGAGCTAGTCCAAAGTGGACTTTAGCTGAAACGCCGCGAATGCCTAAATCACGTTATCAGATTATGACTGATTATATGCCTAAAGTGGGGTATAATGGTCTTAATATGATGTATCGCACATCAACAGTTCAGGTTAATCTTGATTTTTCATCTGAAAGTGATATGCGGCGAAAAATGCAAGTATCCATGAAGTTACAGTCCATTGCAACGGCATTATTTGCAAGTTCGCCCTTTACAGAAGGGCGCCCAAATGGCTTTTTATCGTGGCGTTCTGAAATTTGGCGTAATACTGATAATCAGAGGACAGGCGTTCTGCCCTTTGTATTTTCTGAGCGTTTTGGTTTTGCTGATTATGTTGAATGGGCCCTTGATGTTCCAATGTATTTTGTTGTGCGTGATGGTCGTTATTATGATTGTACACACATAACGTTTCGTCAGTTTATGAATGGAGCATTAAAAGGACAAGTTGCAAATTCAATTCCAAACATGGGAGATTGGATTAATCACTTATCAACGTTATTTCCTGAAGTCCGCTTAAAAAGATTTTTAGAAATGAGGGGAGCTGATTGTGGTTCTTGGAAGCGCATTTGTGCGTTGTCGGCTTTTTGGGTTGGGCTTCTTTATGATAGGGAAGCACTTAATGAGGCAGAGGCTTTGACAAAAGATTGGTGTTTTGAAGAAGTTTTAGAGTTGCGCCAACGCGTTCCTAAAGAAGGGTTAAGAACTCCTTTTCGTCAAACTATTCTTTTAGAGTTAGCACGTCAAGCTCTCGCTATTGCTCGCAAAGGCTTAAAAAATCGCAAACAGTATGATACGAATGGTTTTGATGAAACAAATTTTCTTAATCCTCTAGAAGAGGTTGTTGCAATGGGACAAACAGATGCTGAAAAATTTTTGTCCCATTACTATTCTATTTGGAATGAGTCGGTAGAACCTTTATTTTTAGAATGTGCCTATTAAATTTGAAGTAAAGATACTTCCTACTTTTTTAAAAATGCATATAACCGTGGTGGTTCATTCACTCATTTGCTCTAGAGAGCATATCCTACCTTGCTTTTAACATTTCTCATAACGGAAAGGATACAATACAAAAATTTCTTGGGGAGTGTGATTTTTATACCCAATAATATCACGATATTTCTGTAATCATAATGTTGTCCCTTTGTACAAAAGATAGTTCATAAGAGATAAAGCTTATTATCAAACATTTTTTATTCACTTGGCTAAGCCTACTTATGAATAGGTCTGAAAATTATATTTTTTACTTTTAAAAGGGATAAAAAATATAATTTGCGGTTAATAGTCAATTATTATAATTCAATATACGATGCTTATATGAAAGAGTATTTTATTATACAAAAATTACGATATCAATCTTTCAGTGCGCTAAAAAGACAGTAGAAAAAATACCGATAGATCTATGTATGTATAACTCAATTTTATTTTTATAAAAAAAAGAAATATATTATGTAAATAGATAGAAATAAAGATTATTATATATAATGAATGTGTTAATTACATCATTAAATATTGATAAATAAAAAATATTATCTTCATAGAGTTATATGAAATTATAAGCTATTCATAGATAAGAAATAACTATTTGTATGCAAAGGGGTATTATATTAAAATACTATTACTCTTGATAAAGAGGCACGAGATAAAGAGATTGAGCTTGTAACGAATGAGTGTTTGAATACGCACAAAAATTCAAAAAAGCACAACATTTCTATAGCAGAATAATCTTTATCAGTATGAGCGCAACTTATTATAGGCAATTAATTATCCCCATACATTGTAAATCTACTGTAAGACTGCTTTTAATGCTTTAAACTGTACTATTCATAAAATTTATAATATTTGTAGGCTTAAAGCCTCTCATTGTAATCATATATCCTCAGTCTTTTCCATTGTTTTCATTATCTAGAAATTTGTAATCGTCTTTGTTATGCTCCACTAGGATAAGCAGCTTTAAAATGTGCTCGTCCTTCATCCGTAATGGCATCACGCCTCTGTAAACCAGATGTTTTTCTTTCCTTTATTGAATTTGCAAACAAATGGGATTGTTTTTCATCATGAACAGTTACAGAGATTCAACGTTTTTATAAAGATACCGTGGAAAGCATTGACCTGTATCTATTGCATCTAGATTAGGCAAATTCTTAGCTATCAATACAGAAAAAACGCTTCGTGCTCCTATGCCTGTAATTTGTATCATCCTATTTTCAACTTTTTGTCCTATCAGGACTATACGAGGCATTTGGTAAATTCCATCGTTGAGATTCCGATTATAATAAAACCACTGTTGCGTAAAAGGATGATATGAACTCTGAGTGAGGCATGCCTCTTCAAATTCAAAAACCTTTCCTCTTATTAGTTATTGCGTAACATTATAACTCCAACTTATCTTTTTTATATCTAAAGTGACAAAATTATCTATAGCACGTGCACGTGTTGTTCGATCAGTATATGAATAGGTATCGTTAAAACGTTTTACTGCGCTATTATAAAAAGCAATCATATTATTTATATTTTCTGCTCAAGCTCCGCCCTCCAATGTTGCGGCAGCTCTTGCATTAAGATGTTTCATAAGAGGTCTTTCTACTCCTTTCTTATACATTTTTACTCATACGCCAGCCCTGCTTGTGACGTGCAAGCAAATGATTTTGATTGATTCAAGATAAACAGGTTTGAAATGAGAGAATCTTACGTTATTCGGGACTCTCATTTAATATGCAAAACAGTAAATTATGATTATAAATCAACATGTTGTATTTCAAAGACTTTTTATGACTATAAAAAGAGTTTTGAAAAATAAAAAAGCTTTCATTGAGAGCAAAGAAAGAATATATAAAAAGTATTTTCAATAAAATAATTATATTTGAAGTGCTGATCAAAGCTATTGAGAGTGCAGTCCATAAAATGAGCAGAAGTAGCTTGTTGGTGTATTTTCTAGAAAAATCATGAATGTTCGATTGTTAATTCATCCTTGCTTGGAAAGCTCGCTTCAGTTCAAATAGAAAAAGAGAGAGGTAAGGAGATTTATAGAATAAGATATGCTGGAATTATTCAGTATTAAGATGCAATGAATGCTGCTTATATTTCTCTTTTTTAACTATTTTATGAGAGTGAAAATTTAAATAATAAGAAAATAATTTTATTTATTTTCTTTAAACAGTTATTAGTAGATAAAAAATTCTCTTTTAATCTATAAATTAAAAAAATAATGATTTTGTAAAAGCCTTGTAAGCTTTATAGGTTAATTTTAAATATCATGCATTGATTTTGAATTATGCAGATTATTTATGTCAACCATAATAATAGTGAGCATAGACAATGACATTTAATTTTTTCGTCAATTTATTTCTATTTGTTATTTTTTTATTGTTGGTTTCTCAAAGTAAGAAAATGCAATGGAGTCTTTCACTACGTGTTATGCTATGGCTTATCCTTGGCTTGATTTTTGGAAGTGTTTTGCAGTTTATTTATGGAGAGGGTGAAAGCACTTTATTGAAATCCGTTGAATGGTTTAACATTGTCGGTGAGGGCTATATTTTATTGTTGCAAATGATTGTTATGCCATTGGTTTTTATCTCTATCGTTTCAGCAGTTGCTCATTTACATTCTGTTTATGCTGTTGGAAAGATGAGTATAATAACAATTTCAATATTGCTTTTTACAACGGCTCTTTCAGCATTGGTTGGTGTGCTTGTGGTTAATTTTTTTGGATTAACAACCGATGGTTTGGTGCATGAAGGGCAAAATGTTTCTGCTCTTCTTGAAGGTCATATTTCTAAACTTGGAGATATGAATATACCAAAGATGATTTTGTCTATGATTCCTAAAAATCCATTTGCTGAGTTGAGTGGAGCTAAACGTACGTCAATTATTAGTGTTGTGATTTTTGCGTCATTTTTAGGTGCATCGGTTCTTCTTTTAAAGAAAGATGAGCCAGAAAAAGGAGAAAAAGCGCTTTTATTTATTCAAGTGGCACAAGCTTGGATTATGCGGTTAGTCCGTATTGTGATTGCTTTGACGCCTTATGGTATTTTTGCACTTATGACGAAAGTAGGAGCAATATCGCGTATTACAGATATTTTAAATTTACTGGTTTTTATCATTGCCTCTTATGTCGGTATTATTTTAATTTTTGGAATTCATGGTGTATTGCTTGGTATTTCTGGGATTAATCCCTTTCGTTTTTTCAAAAAGGTTTTACCAGTTTTAACATTTGCTTTTAGCAGTCGTTCAAGTGCTGCAAGTATTCCTTTGAATATTGAAGCGCAAACACAGTGGATAGGTGTACCACAATCCATTGCGAGTTTTGCAGCTTCTTTTGGGGCAACAATTGGACAAAATGGTTGTGCTGGTCTTTATCCAGCGATGCTTGCGACCATGATTGCACCCTCTATGGGTATTAATCCTCTTGATCCTACTTGGATTGCTACGCTTATTGGTGTTGTAACGTTGAGTTCTATTGGTGTTGCTGGTGTGGGGGGAGGTGCTATTTTCGCTGCATTGATTGTGTTACCAATTATGGGGCTTCCTGTTACTTTGGTTGCTGTACTTATCTCTATTGAACCGCTAATTGATATGGGACGGACTGCTCTAAACGTGAGCGATTCAATGATAGCTGGAACGGTCACCAGTCAAATATTACGGACAACAGATAAAAGTATTTTTAAAAAATAATTTTAGATTATATTTTTTGGGGCTGTAAAACATCTGTAAGAGATATTTGCGCTGAACCAGGTTGTAGCGGTTTTTGTTGATTGGGATGAGGAGCCCAACCAGAGAGCCAGATGAAAGAAAAATGTGCACGAATACGTCCATCAGGATCACTAAATCGTTGTGCATAGATTTCAGCTGCGCGGAGAAAAAAACGTTTGGATACAGGGCGTCGTGAACGATTGATGAGTGCATTTTGCATTCCCATAGCTTTAAGATCGTGCATAAGGTCAAACATTGTATTATAACGTATTGTGATATCTTCAACGTCTGCTACAGGCAGGGCAAAGCCAATACGCTGTAAAAGAGCGCCTGCATCACGAATGTCGGCAAAAGGGTAGATTCTAGGGCTTGCTCCATCATAAATTTCACTTTCAGCTTGCAGCAGGCTTTCGCGCAATTCTCTTAATGTACCAGCTCCTGCCATAACAGCAAGAAATAAGCCATCTGGTTTAAGGGTATTTTTTATCTGGCTTAGAACACCAGGGGTATCATTGGTCAATTGTAATGAAAGAAGTGAAACAATAAGGTCACAGTAACTTTGAGGTAAATCAAGAAATTCTCGATGACGTAAATGAAATTTTTTATCATGGCTTTGATAAAGCGGATCGGTCTCAATGCGTTCTATGGAACAAACTTTTCCAGATTTCATTAAAGCTTGCGCAGCAAGGTCTGTATGGCTGTGTAAATCGAGAGCTAATGTAAAGAGGCGATCAACAGTGCTAAGGCGTTTATAGAGATCTTCTGCCATGTGAGAGAGTAAAAAGTCACATCCTTTTTTTGCTTTTTGAAAGGCACGTTTTCGGAATTGTTCAATGCGGTTATGATCAAAAATTAAAGGATGCGACATATTGTAGAACACTTTCGATCTATGAAAGAATATATTTTGAAAAGGTTCATTATTTGTGCAAGCTCTGTCAAGTTTATAATATGAAAGAAATAAATTTATAGAAGGTAAGAGTTTTTAAAGGAATTAAAATTATAAGTTTAGGAAATACAAAGGAACTTTTGTTCTGAGGGAAACTTGTAAAAGCCTAAATTTATAATGTTGTATTTTCGAGAAGCGGCGTTAAATAGCGGAGATATACTAAGTAAGTTCGTTGAACGCTTGAAAACGATACTTTATCCACCAATTTGTCCTGGATGTAAGCAAAATGTTTTTACTTATGGTACGATTTGCTCCGAATGTTGGAAAGATCTTCAATTTATCACAAAACCTTATTGTCCTGTTATGGGGACTCCTTTTGTTTGTGATATGGGGGATGGTTTTCTTAGTGGTGAAGCACTCCGTAATTCCCATCCTTTTTCACGTGTTCGCTCAGTCATTGTTCATAAAGGGCTTGCACGAACTTTAGTAACGCGCTTAAAATATGGTGATCATATAGAATTGGCATCATTTATGGCCAATTGGATGATGTTTGCTGGACGCGAGGTTATTGATGATTGTGATGTTATTATTCCCATTCCATTGCATTTTCGTCGTTTTTGGGAGAGGCGTTATAATCAATCTGCTGAGCTTGCACGTTACATTGCAGCATCACAAAAAAAGCTTTTAAAACCGAGTTGGCTTGTTCGTTGTCGGCATACCCGTCCGCAGGTTAGTCTTTCTTCGAGAGAGAGAAAACTTAACGTAAAAAATGCTTTTAAGGTTTCGCATAAAGTTAAAAAATATCTCAAAGGATGTTCTGTTTTGCTGATTGATGATGTATTTACAACGGGTGCAACAGTTACAGCAGCAGCTGCTGCATTAAAAGATGCAGGTGCACGACAGGTTGATGTGCTAACATTTTCGCGTGTTCTCAAAGAAGATTCTATTTTTCCCTCTTCTTAAGAGGAATTTAAAATGAATATTATTAAAAAATATTGGAGGATAATACTATGAAAGAGGTAATAATTTATACACGCCCTAACTGTCCTTATTGTACAAAAGCACGTGATTTGCTTAATAAAAAAGGCGTAAAGTATACAGATATTGATGCTTCCACATCCCTTCGCCAAGAAATGGTACAGCGTGCAAATGGACGTAATACATTTCCACAAATTTTCATAGGTGATTATCACGTTGGCGGTTGTGATGATCTTTATGCTTTAGAGGCTGAGGGAAAGCTCAATTCTTTATTACAAGGCATATGATATTTGTAAATTACATATTCTTAAGACCGTTTTGCAAGAAGGAGATAGTTAACGCCCATGTCTTTTGAGCGATTCCAGCTGTCGTTTAATGGGTTATAAGTAATACCTATCTCATCAATGACAGTCAGAGCGTTTTTTGATAAGAAATTTTTAAGTTCTAGAGGTTTTAGGAATTTTTTATAATCATGGGTTCCTTTAGGAAGCCAACGTAGAATATATTCAGCGCCTACAATAGCAAGCCCCCATGCTTTCCATGTGCGGTTGAGTGTTGAGACAAACATCACCCCTTGTGGTTTCAGCATTTTTGCTGTAGCTTCTATGAAGAGATTAACGTCAGCGACATGTTCAACAACTTCCATATTAAGGATGATATCAAATTTTTCTCCTTCATTGGCAAGTACTTCTGCCGTAGTGATACGGTAATCAATGGAAAGGTCATTTTGAGCAGCATGGGTTTTTGCGACTTCAATATTTGTTTGTGCAGCATCAACGCCTACAACTATAGCACCAAGACGTGCCATTGGTTCAGATAACAAGCCTCCTCCACAGCCAATATCAAGAATTTTCAAATTGTGAAAGGGCGTAAGTGAAGAAGGGTCACGATTAAACTCTAAACAGATTTTTTCTCTGATGTAAGCAAGGCGTGTTGGGTTAAATTGGTGAAGAGGTCGAAATTTTCCTTGTGGATTCCACCATTCTGTAGCAATACGTGAAAAATGATCAATTTCACTTTGATCAATAGTTGTTTGTGTTTCATCGATCATGTTGCCTTCCTTTATTTTTAATGATCAGGTCAAGTAGATTTTATACAAAGTCAAGAGAAATTAATATAATCATAATGAAACTTGCACAAATGATAGATATTCGCTATGTCGAGAAAATGGTTAGTTGATACAGCATCTAATTCTCATTACTGTTTGAGATAAGAGATGTAAAGGTAAGAGTGTTATTAATGGCGCGCATTGTCATGAAATTTGGTGGAACGTCTGTAGCAAACATTGAATGTATTCATAATGTTGCAAGGCATGTCAAAAGAGAGGTTGATGCAGGCAATGAGGTTGCCGTTGTCGTATCTGCGATGGCTGGTAAAACGAATGAACTTGTTCAGTGGACAAGTGGTGCTTCCTCTATGCATAGAGATGCTCGTGAATATGATGTTGTGGTTGCTTCTGGTGAACAGGTTACGTCAGGTTTGTTGGCTTTGACACTTCAAGAAATGGGGGTGAATGCACGTTCATGGCTTGGTTGGCAAATTCCTATTCATACAGACAATGCGCATGGCCGTGCACGTATTACTAATATTGATGGATCTTTTTTAATCGAGTGTTTTCAGGAAGGTCAGGTTGCCGTTATTGCTGGTTTTCAGGGGTTATCTCCGGATAACCGGATTTCTACCTTAGGGCGTGGGGGATCAGATACAAGTGCTGTTGCTATAGCCGCTGCTGTACAAGCTGATCGCTGTGATATTTATACGGATGTGGATGGTGTTTATACAACGGATCCACGTATAGAGCCGAAAGCGCGTCGTTTACCAAAAGTAGCTTTTGAAGAAATGCTAGAAATGGCTTCTCTTGGTGCAAAGGTTTTACAGGTTCGTTCTGTTGAATTGGCAATGGTTCATAAGGTTCGTACCTTTGTGCGTTCAAGTTTTGAGGATCCTGATGCGTTAGGCATGGAGGATCCAATGAGTTCTTCTGGAACACTTATTTGCGATGAGGATGAAATTGTGGAACAACAAAATGTTACTGGTATTGCTTTTGCTAAGGATGAAGCACAAATTTCCCTTCGTCGGCTTGCCGATCGTCCAGGGATTTCGGCAGCAATTTTTGGTCCCTTGGCTGAAGAAAGCATTAATGTTGATATGATTGTGCAAAATATTTCTGAAGATGGCTCAAAAACTGATATGACTTTTACTGTACCATCATCAGATGTAGAAAAAGCCGTTACACTTCTTGAAAAGAATCGCAAAGAAATTGGATTTGATGTTCTCCAGTTTGAAAGCGATCTCGCCAAGGTATCTGTGATTGGTATTGGAATGCGTAGCCATGCAGGTGTTGCCGCTACAGCATTTAAGGCTTTGGCTGAAAAGGGTATTAACATTCAAGCAATTACGACCTCAGAAATTAAAATTTCTATTTTGATTGATAGTGCTTACACTGAACTTGCGGTTAGAACATTACATGCTGTTTATGCACTTGATAAGGGATAAGTATTTTTTAGTTTCAACAGAGTTTCAATAACGTAAAGCTTTAATATATATTAATAATTTTTGTTAAGGATATTTATATTTTAACTTAAATGGAATATTTAATACAGCAGGACTCTCTCATTTTAAACTTGTTCATGATGAATTTAAAATGGTCACTTATACATTACAAGAGAAAGATGTTTGGGTAAAAAACTGTTTAAGAAGGGATATAAAATATGCCGTCTATAAACGTTTTAGAGCCTATAGAGTGAGATGGAGAAGACTTTACGATAAGCCTTAATAGAACTAAGGAACAATGCACTGCGTTTATTCAAAGAATGCATGTTACATGAGGGACAGCCTCGTGAATACAGATTTAATATTATAAATCTTAGAGAAATGGGAGCTCATTGGATTAGTGACGGAATTACCAAAATAGAATTGATGATGTATTTTCTAGAGATGTTTAGTTTGTCATCAAATGATTGTTTATGACTTTATGTATATCTTGAAAATTTAATTTTTTCCGTATTACGAGGCAATAAAAAATATATCTCTATAGATAATATTTATGTTGCACTATAAGTTATAAAATTACCATGTCTTATGCGTTTATAGCTTCTTCAGAAGTACTTTTCATAAAATAATGATAATGTTACAGTGTGTTTCTTTTATGATTTTATTACTTAAATTTTTTTCATGTCTATTTCTCTTTTTTGAATTATGATTAAGATTTTCAAAGTTTTTGATACCTCCATATGTTCTTTAGGTTAACTTTCTTCCCTTAACTACTCTATTATAAGTATTTTCTGTGTCATACTGCCAATCACACATGAAATACATTCTTTCGTTTTTGCAGTATATTGTGCTAGTTTCTTATCATGTTTACATATTTTGCAAATGGTGGTCTTTGTAAGTAAAGCTCTTCTTGTGAGAAATATAGCCATATTATTTTACCCTTCTTGTATTTTATGTGGCGTTGTACAATTTGAAAGTCTCGGAAATATTGCTTTTTAAATTATCTATGAAGAGTATTTATGATATTAAGAAATATAGAGCGTGCTCTTTAAACAAAAAGAAAATAAATATCAAATAAGAGCGGAAAAAGGGGAGAACAACGATATATATGCTCTATTTTTCCACCAATCATATGTTTTAGAATAGTCTAAATGACTAGGGTTTTCTTTTTTTCCGCGAGTTAATTACGTAAACTAGAGTGCTCCCTATGGAAGCATGCTTCAAGTTTAATTCTTTCATGGAGTGAGACAAGCGATGTGTCGATGATAAAAAACGGGAATATTTTTCCACTCCATTGTCAATTTAATAGTGATGTTATGACGTTGTTATTCCAAATAAATCTTTTGTTTTTTGTTACCTGTATCAATATCTAATGTCAGAGCAGATGCATATTTGATGGTATATTGAGACGGATAAGGGGCCTACGAGCAACTCCTGTTTTTGTATGCCAGATAGGAATAAGGATGTTGCGTATACCTGGTGGGGTAATTTCTGAAATGGAGATAAAACCTAATTGGGTGAGAATATGAAGCCATAAAAGTGAAAACCAACTTCCATTTTACAACTTCCTTTTAATTCTGCTTTACAATTTTCAAAGGTATTGACAGCAATATCTTTTAAATAATGGATATTACACATTGGTTCACGTTTTTGTTTATTGCGTTATTTAAATCGTATATACCTTTCACGTAAAACAAAACGCTATTATAGTGCCAATTTACGTGCTTGTTTTGAAAAAATATCTCTCTCCCCAAGCCCCCACATTATGGCGCCTGTGGATGGCGTAACGTAAAGTTTATGGGGGACCACCATCTCCTTTACTTAGATCAAAGGTGTCAGCTGGTCGTCATCATTTAATTTTTAGTTTTCCTGTTGAACAGCGCTTATATGGATATGGTGAAGCAGTCTTCTTTCTTCAAATAATCCATATTTCTCACCGGCTTGTGACGTGTAAGAGAATAGTCTTGATTGATTTATCATGTACAGATTTGAAATGAAGAAATCATACGATATTTAGACTCCATTCAAGATTTATAATGATAAATTAAATATTTTTTATCCAAAAATAATGTGCTTTTAAGCAGATAAAAATTAAAGTTATTTAGAATACCGCAATAAAATCAGTAACGAGGAGGGTGGTTTATTGAAAAAAAATAAACCATGGAATTACTTAACTGATTATTGAATTTTGCTTATTCTTATCTGTTTCGTATGATTAAACATAAGATATTGATTCATAATAATTAATTTTTTTATAGTGAATAATAGTCCTGACGAAAGGCAGCTTTTCTGAAACCACGAAGCCTTTTATATTGAAACAATTAAAATCATTTCTGTGCATATCATGAGTGGAGCTGGTGCATGAGTAAAAGAATATTGAAGAAAGGAATAAAAATATCTCTTATAAGTCTTTTTAAGAGTCAAAGGTGTTGTAACATTAGAGGCTCGTAAATAGTATGATGATGTTAGTTTTCTCCTTCATAAGTGTAAAGATGAGGCGAGACAACAGCTTTTACATTAAATATCGTCCGAACCCAACAAATGAGCGAAATCGCTTTTTAAAAGTTCTGCATAAAAATGTATTTTCAGTTAGTTTGTTAGGAACTATGAGAAATTCCTTTATTGCGCTTAATATAAATAAATCCATATCCCAGACCGATAAGGGCAGATAAACCTGAGCCACAAAGGACCCCAATTTTTGCCGCATCAAGCAGAATAATATCTTTAAAAGCGAGCATTGAAACAAAAATAGACATTGTAAAGCCAATTCCTGCTAAAAAACCAATGAGTAAAACACCTGTCCAAGTCATATGAGGGGGTAGGCGGCATAGTCCTGATTTTACAGCTATATAACTGGCAGTGATAATACCAAGAGGCTTACCGATGAAAAGACCAATGACAACACCCAGAACAATCAAGAATGATTTGTCAGAAGAAAGATCAAAGTTTGCAAAACTTACTCCTGCATTTGCGAAGGCAAAAACTGGCATGATACCGTATGCAACCCATGGATGCAATGCTTTTTGAACACGTGTTACTGGGGCAATCATGGCCCGTTGTCCTTTGCGCATCTTTTTCAATGCTGTTGAAATATGATGCAGATCTGTTTTTGTATTTTTTTCTTGAAGAATTTGCATAGCGTTACTGAGCATGGTGAGTGGCGCTACAAGAGTACGGGTAGGAAGAACGGGAGTCATCATCCCTAAGATTACGCCAGCAAGCGATGGGTGAACGCCTGTTACCATTAAACCCCACCAAATGATTGCACCAGGTAAAATGTAAAGCCATGCTGATGCAAGCCCGATCCACTGAAAAAATAGTACCAAAGCAATACCCGCTCCTGCAATCATTAAACCGCTAGGATCAATGTTTGTTGAGTAGAAAAAAGCAATAATAAGAACAGCGATAATATCGTCAATAATTGCTAATGATAGAAGAATAATATGAAGATTAGAGGGAATTTTTTTCCCTAGAAGAGCAAGAATACCTAGAGCAAAGGCAATATCTGTTGCTGTTGGCACAGCCCAACCGCGGATATGTCCCTCGTTAAAATTGAAGATAAAGTAAATAATTGCAGGAACACAAACGCCCCCTATTGCAGCAACAATTGGTAAGATTGCTTGTTTAAAATCGGCAAGAGCCCCTTCATGAATTTCGCGTCGAATTTCCATTCCTGCGACGAGAAAGAAAATAGTCATAAGGGCATCATTAACCCAGAAATGTAAATCCCATGAAAGAGTGAAATGACCCAAATTAAAGCCAAGAGGTGTATGCCAAAAAGATTCATAGAAAGCAGCATATTTAGAATTGGCAAAAATAAGTGCAGAAGCAGCAGCTAATAAAAGAACAACACCACTAAGAGCTTCAATATGGAGAAAACGCTCGATAGCAGAAAGCGCTTGATTAGTGACACGAGAAGCGCGATTAGGCAGGCGATTTGAAGATAAATCAGACATGAACAACTCCAAGCATCGTCAATTTTAGATTCTATACTCTCTGTATAAATGACTTTGTATGATACCTTCTGTATCATACAAAAGAAAAAAGAGGAATAAAGTTCTTAATTTATAGACAAGATCATCATGTTTAAAGCACAAAATGTTTAACGCGACGCTTCATTTTTAATAGTGAGATGTACTTTGCTTAAAGCCTTAGATAGATCATTTTGTAGAGCAGATTCGAGATCAACTATTGCGAGACCTTTATTATCTTTTGCTTTAATTTTAACGATCAATGTTTGTGGATTTTTAGCAAATTCTCCTAAGGATTTTGAAATTTTTTCTGCTTCGTCATGATTTTTTAGCAGAATTTTTGGGGTCTGCGTCATCATTAGATAGAAATCGTCATAAAGTTCCTTTTTTAGATCATGTTGGCTGTCATTAAGATTTTGCGCAAGATAAGAAAAAAGCTTATCAATGAAACCTGCATCCGTATATTGTATATCAATTTCATTGATGCCAAGGTCTTGAGACGCAGCAATCATTATATTTTTCTGACCAGAAAAAAGCTTTTCATCAACATCAATAACCTTAGCCGAGATGTTCCCAGATCCAACGTTTTTCATATTGAAAGACATTGTATCAAGAAAGAGCATACGTTTTTTTTCATCGTAAGAAATATCAATTTTTCCTGAAACATTAAAGCGCTCAAAGTTCAGATTTTTGAAGAACTCTAAGTCTTTTTCATTCATTTTTTTAGGTAAAACGGAAAGGTTATTGAGAGAAAGAAAAAGCTTTTTAGGGATAGGTTGTTTCCACAAACTTGGTTTGAATTGGAATGATTCGAGCGTTGCTTTCAACTGCGGTATATCAACGGTGATATTATCAACTTTGGCATCCGCTGAGGTAATGGCGAGCAGTATGTTTAGAAGAAGACCATTTTGTGCTACTTTTTCAGCGATTTTATTATTCTCTTTTCTTGCATTAAGATAAGCTTTGATTAATTTTTCAGGAGTTTGCTCAAGCGGTTTCATCTTTAAACCAGATGTTTTAAACTGCCCAAGGAAGAAAGAGCTGTTTTTTTCTGCTTCTTCAAAAATATCGACACTTATATTATTCAAAGAAATGGGGCCAGTAACGGTTTTACCTTGATTGAGAGCATTGTTTTTTCCAAAAATGATAGAGTAGGCATAGTTGATGTCGATATCATGGGCTTTTATTGTATTACTTTTAGCCATAAGTTGCATCTGTTTGGCACCATTTGCTACGATCGTTTTAAGATCCATATTTTTGATACTAACTGAATGGATATGGTTATTTCTAAAATCAGAAAGCTGGAAATTCTTGATTTCAACCGTTTCTGTTCGGTTATTTTTATTTTCTATAGAAAGTTGTATATTGGGAGCAATAATTGAGGAAAGCTCAATACGCATCATTGATTGTAAAAGACGTGATGTTATCGTTCTATCTTTTTCTTTTAAGGATACATTCCGAAGAGAAATTTGGGGAATTTGCACATGAATATTATTATACTTTAAATCAACATTATAAAATGTAAAAGTTCCGGGAATAAAGGAAAGAGGAGGACGGGCAGAAATGGCACCAATTTTAAGTGATGTACCAGCTGGAACAGGTATTGTCACATTCTTCAAATTGATTTTACCTAGAATGCTTACTTCAGATGTTTCGGCTTTTATGGAATGACGGGCTATTTCTTTTCTTACAAAACTGTCAAGATAGGGTTTTGCAATATAAAATCCACCAACAATTATAATTGCCAAGATAGCAACAAATCCAATAATGCAAGTGAGCCAATATCTGAGGTTACTTTGATACCCACTATTAAGATTGACCATTCTTTCTTCTTTCATTTTTATCACTCTTTGAATTGAGAGTGAAGATAAATTCTTTTAAGCAACGACAAAGGTTTAAATATAGCGTGTACCAGTTTCAACAATTATCTACTCTCTATATTAGAGTTATTCTCATCTTTTTTGCAATATAGCTTTATCAACTTTTATCAATTTTCTTTGGGTTCAGCACTTTATAGAAAAGCACGCATAATAAGGAGAGGCAAGTTTATGCGCATCATAATTTTTTATCACTTTAAAATTATCCTAAAATATTTCGATGTCTGCTTTTATCTTGCTGCTGTTTATAGGAATATTTAAAACATAAAAAATATGTTCTTGTTCATTATAATTTAATGGGGAGAGGTAAGTGTTATGACAGAAAATCAAATAATGGCTTTTTCGATCATTGGTCTCATGATGGTTGTTTTTATTTGGGATCGATTTCGTTATGATCTTGTTGCTATTTGTACTTTATTAATAGCTTGTGCCCTTGGTCTTGTCAGTCCGAAGGAAGCTTTTAGCGGTTTTAGTAATGATATCGTTATTATCGTGGGGAGTGTGTTTGTTGTCAGTACGGCTGTATCTCGCTCTGGTATAATGGAATTTATTATTCAACGGATATGGCCAGACGTGAAATCGGTGCGTCTTCAATTAGCGTTTTTGGTTCTTTCTGTTGTCGTATTATCAATGTTTGTTAAAAACATTGGTGCTTTGGCGATTATGCTTCCGATAGCTTTTCAGTTTGCACGTCGTTCTCAGGTTTCTCCTTCTGTCTTTTTGATGCCCATGGCCTTTGGTTCTTTGTTGGGGGGGCTTATGACACAGATAGGAACATCTCCCAATGTTGTTATTTCAGCGATGCAAGAACGTTTAGCAGGAACACCTTTTACTATGTTTGATTTTACACCAGTTGGTGCGGTTGTTGCGACGGCTGGTGTTGTATATTTGGTTCTTTTTTATTGGCTTTTGCCTGTGCGTGTGCGTTCAGGTGTATCATTTGATGATGCCATTGATATTCGTAATTATGTTGCAGAAGTACATATTCCAATAAATTCACCGATTGTGGGAAAAAATATTGTTGATTTGGTTAAGCCATCAAGTGGTGATGTTATGGTGATTCAAATCATCAGAAACAAAGTATCTATTTCACCATTACCAGATTTTGTTTTGTCTGAAAATGATATTATTTTGCTGGAAGGATCACATACAGGGTTAGATAGCGTGATGAATTCTGCTCGTTTAGAGTTTTCTAAGGGGCGAACTATTGTTGCAGGTGATAAGGACAGTGATATTGATATTATTGAAGCAGTCATTACCCATAATTCACCTCTTATCGGTATTAGTGCGAAAGAGTTTTCCTTATTTGATCGCTATAATGTAAATTTGCTTGCGTTAAGTCGTCAACATGAAAGGGTGCGGGGAAGACTTGATGATATTATTTTCCATCTTGGAGATGTGATTGTTTTGCAAGGACAGGATGCAGTTATTCCAAATTTATTAAGAGAATTGAAATGCTTGCCCCTAGCAAAACGAAATATTGTGTTTGGAAATTTACGACATGGTTTCATCTCTTTAGCTGTTTTATTTATAGCAATTATTTTTACAGCTTTTCATATTGTTCCAGTTGCTTTTTCTTTCTTTTCTGCTGCTGCTGCAATGGTGATCTTTCGTGTTTTGCCCGCGCGTGATCTGTATCAGGCATTAGATGGCTCAATATTAGTGCTATTAGCGGCTCTTATTCCAGTGAGTGAAGCGTTAGAGAAAACAGGATGTACGGATCTCATTGGTCAATGGCTGAGCCAATTGGCAATATTTTTCCCGCCATCCGGTGCTTTAGCGCTTATGTTGGTGACAGCTATGTTGGTTACGCCATTTTTGAATAATGCAGCAACAGTGATGATGGTAGCACCAATTGCGTCAAGTTTTGCTCATTCCCTTCATTATAAGCCTGAAGCTTTTTTGATGGCTGTTGCAATTGGTGCGGGCTGTGAGTTTCTTACACCTATTGGACATCAAAGTAATATGCTCGTGATGGCGCCAGGAGGATATCGTTTTAGTGATTATCCACGTTTAGGTGCTCCATTGGCGGTGTTGATCGTTATTATTGCTGTTCCAATGCTTATGTGGGTTTGGCCTTTACAATAGGATATTTTTAGAAACTTTAAGAATCAATTATAAAAGGTTGTTAATCGTATGAAGATAAGTTGAAGGGATATACTTTATATAAAGAGCTTTAACTGAAGATTTGGAATTATACCACACTGTAATCATGGCGCTTCGGTATTTTTGATACAGATAAAAATTTATCTATTTGGTTTTAGTAGATATTCATGGAAATTTACTGTTTATTCAAGTTTTTTCAAGAATTGGTTTTTCTATTATAATTGTATAATCCAATACAACCAACAATTGCGGTTGAAGACTTTAAAAGATTATTCCTCTATATAATGGAGAGAAAGTTCGCTTGAGATGATAGGCAATCATGATAAATATTAAGGCAGTGAATTTTTCATAATATGTAAAAGCTGTAATGTGAACAAACAGGGTGCTTACATCATTTTCGATTAAGACTGTTGCAAAAATCTGATTGAATTGGCTACATGTTGATTTAAAATAAATAAACGAGCAATTTAAAGATTTTTAGTTAATTAGGGCTACCATCTTTATCCATTTATGCGTAAAAGCACAGGTGAAGTAACTTTTTTCAAGGTATGATATATGTCGTATGATAGTTTTATTGCTGAAGTGAATGCAGAATTTCGTCAGGAAAAGGCGCTTGCTTTTTGGAGACGGTATGGTTTTTCAATTATTGGAGCGGCTGTTCTTTTTATATTCATGATAGTTGCTTATCAAGTTTATCATCATACACAAATAAAGAAAGCTGGTTATATTGGTGATGCATTTGTAAAGAGTCTTGATCTTGCGGATACACGTGATTTTGATAAAGCGATAAAGCAATTAGAAACTGTTAAAACCTCTCATTTTGGGGGGTATCCTTTTCTTGCTCGTTTACGTGAGGCTTCTTTACTCATGGAGAAAGGTGATATTATTAAGTCAGTGGAGATCTTTGATTCTGTTGCAGCGGATGAGAAAGCACCGCAGATTTTGCAGAAAGTTGCAAAAATTCGGGCGGCTTATATTCTGGTTGATACAGGGACATTAGCTGATGTTGAAAAGCGCATCAAAGATATGGCAAGTGATACCGATCCTATGCGTATGTCTGCAAGAGAAGCTTTAGGCTTAGCTGCTTATAAGGCGGATAAAATGGATGAGGCGGTTTATTATTTTAAGAAAATTTCTGAAGAAGGTTCTTTGGGTTTAAAAATAACAGATCGGGCTCGAATGATGCTTGAGCTTATACAAGCTGAGGGCAAGGCAAATAAGGAATAAATCGATGAGCCTTACCATTGCTATCGTTGGTCGTCCCAATGTTGGGAAGTCAACACTATTTAATCGTTTGGTTGGGCAAAAATTGGCTTTGGTTGATGATAAGCCTGGTGTAACACGTGATCGGCGTATTCATGCGGCAAAACTTCAAGATCTACGTTTTGATGTGATTGATACGGCTGGGCTGGAAGAAGCAGGTGATCATACACTTGAGGGGCGTATGCGTTCTCATACAAAAGTTGCAATTGATGAAGCGGATCTTATTTTATTTGTATTTGATGCAAAGAGCGGAATAACACCAAGTGATTTAAATTTTTCTTCATTGGTTCGCAAATCAGGAAAGCCAATTGTGCTTGTTGCCAATAAGTCTGAGTCAAGAGCGGCAACAGGAGGAGAGTATGAGGCGTGGTCATTAGGTTTGGGAGAGCCATGCCCAATATCGGCTGAACATGGTTTGGGACTTAGTGATCTGCGTGATGCAATTATAGATGCTGTTGGGTCAGAGCATGTTTTTGGCAACAACAAAGAAGAAGATAGAATGATACAACCTGCATCTGTTGGTGATGATGTAAAGGATTTGGAAGAAGAGGAGCTTATTTACGATGAAAGTAAGCCCATTAGGATTGCAATTGCGGGGCGTCCCAATACAGGAAAATCCACTCTTATCAATAGTATGTTGAAACAAGAGCGATTGTTAACAGGACCAGAAGCAGGACTCACGCGTGATTCTATTTCTGTAGATTGGGAATGGCGTGGTCGTCATATTAAACTTTTTGATACTGCAGGTTTACGTCGAAAGTCGAGAATTCAAGAAAAATTAGAAAAACTATCTGTTGCAGATACTTTGCGTGCTATTCGTTTTGCAGAAGTGGTGGTCATTGTTTTTGATGCAACGATACCTTTTGAAAAGCAGGATTTACAAATTGCTGATCTTGTGATTCGTGAAGGGCGTGTTCCAGTTATTGCTTTCAATAAGTGGGATCTTATTGAAAACAGTCAGACCACATTGATTGATTTGCATGAAAAATGTGCGCGATTTCTTCCTCAAGTTCGTGGTTTGAGAGCTGTTCCTTTATCAGGACAATATGGTCAAGGGTTTGATAAACTGATGGAAAATGTCATGATGATGCACCGTGTATGGAATCGTCGCATTTCGACGGCTAAATTGAACCAATGGCTTGGAACTGTTGTGGCACATCATCCACCTCCTGCGGTTTCTGGACGTCGACTTAAGGTTAAATACATCACACAGGTTAAGACACGTCCTCCTGGATTTATGATTTCCTGCTCGCGCCCCAAAAGTATGCCTCAGTCGTATTTGCGTTATCTTGTCAATGGGTTACGTGAAACATTTGATATGTCTGGTATACCCGTTCGCATATCATTACGAGCCTCTGATAATCCTTTTGCGACACGTTCCAAGAAGAAATGATAACTCTTTAATTTTTTAAGTGAATGAAATCTATACTTAAGAATCTTAAAAATAAGTTTTTTAAATGATCGTTCTTTTCATAAAAGAAAAAGTTTTATTTGCTAAAGTTTTAATTTTATTGATAATCATTTATCATGAGCGCTATTGAATAGAGTTCTCTCATCTTGATAAAAATCATTTATTTGCATGTCATGAGAAGAGTTTAATAGGGAGTATTTAAGAAAGAGTACATAATCCTCTTAATGGGTCATTAAAGTGCAAGAATAGATGCAATATGAGGGTAGGGGAATGTAATTATGATGCTTGTTTGAAAAGCAGCATTAGATTATCGTTTCATAAAAATAAAGCTTATGAATAAGCGCTTTTGCTTACGATAGTTTGTCTGAATAAAAAGCAAAAATATTTGCTGAATCTACGGATATTCAATTGTAAAGAGCGAAATTCATAAAAGTGGATTAAAATTGTATAAAGTAGTATGGTTATCGTATTTAAATTTTATTGTGTTCTATTGGCTTAATCTATTTGAAATTTTGGATTTATTAATATCTTGTATTTAAAGGACCTTCTCTTAATACCCTCAAGCTCATTTCGTGATGAGGCCTGTAATGGCGTATATAAAATACTTTGCGAATAGGATCATATAGAAACCATTGATTATTTCATTTTCATAAAATAAAAAGTGCAAGTTTATTCGAATAAAAGGAGAAAACCAACGCTCTCATACTGTTTTTAGCTTTCTATGTTCTCTTTCAAAACTAGGACTGATATAACATTGGGAGTCGGAAAATAAGATGGTATTGGTTTACACCTTTTGTTAAGTGTAAAAATGGTTGTTCTATGAGTTTTATATTATTCACGTGAACTTTTCGTTATACATTCACGGGTGCTGTCGTGAAATCGGTTTAGGTGCTTGGAATATCTTTTTAAGAAAGCATGTAAATTGAAAAATACGTTATTTCTGCAATAAAATTTATACGATAACTTGTGATAGATTTCTTTTAGTATCTTGACGAATAAATTCGGGAACAATATGATGCACACGGTTTTATGAAATGTATTCTTACGTTGCTTTTTAATTAAGGAGCCAATGATGGCGATGGGCGAGAAACCCGTTATGAGCCGTAAGGAGGCTGAAGAGGAAAAGCAAGGAGAGTGTCTTCATTCAGAGGATTTGGAATGTCGTAGTAGGAACTTAAGCGTAGCTTTAGTGCGCAAGCAAGCATTAAAGAAGCGGGAGCATAGGAATAAGCGGGAAAAATCACAAGGAAGGATGGCAGGTGCAATTAAGCTTTCCAGTGAGTTTCTGGCAAGTATTATAGTTGGTATTGTTTTGGGGTTGGGGTTTGATAAGTTAGCAGGTTCATGGCCTTGGGGATTGGTATTTTTTCTCTTCTTTGGATTTGCTGCTGGTGTATTGAGTATTCTTCGGTCTGTGGGGTATGTTTCCTCCAGTCAATTAGGAAAAAAAGGCGTATTGCGCCAAGATAAACAAAATAAAGGGGCCAATGAGAGGTCCGATAAATGAGGTTGAAGTGACAGCGCACGCTCCAGATCCTATTCATCAGTTTGAGGTTTTAAGGCTGATTAAGATTTCCATAGGAAATATGGATTTATCGTTTACAAATGTATCATTGTTTACAGTTCTCACGGTTGTTGTAACTTCTATTTTTCTCTTTATTTCATCATCGAGTCGTGGATTGGTTCCAACGCGGATGCAGTCTCTTTCGGAAATGGCATATGAATTTGTAGCATCGACTCTGCGGGAATCATCTGGTGTGCAGGGAATGCAGTTTTTTCCTTTAGTTTTTTCTCTGTTTACTTTTATTTTGGTTGCTAACTTTATTGGTCTCTTTCCTTATTTTTATACGGTTACGTCTCAAATCATGATCACGTTTTCGTTAGCAATGGTGGTAATTTTGACGGTGATTGGTTATGGCTTTTATAAGCATGGGGTCAGTTTTTTGAAACTGTTCGTTCCCAGTGGAGTTCCTGTTGTGGTTTTACCTCTGGTGACAATGATTGAGGTTATTTCTTTTCTCTCCCGTCCAATTAGTCTTTCTCTTCGTCTTTTTGCGAATATGCTTGCTGGTCATATTACGCTTAAAGTGTTTTCTGGGTTTGTTGTTTCAATGATTGGGGTAGGAATTGTAGGTGTGGGTGGTTCGATTTTACCGCTTATTATGACTGTAGCAATTACTGCTCTTGAGTTTTTGGTCGCATTTCTTCAGGCTTACGTCTTTACGGTTTTAACTTGTATGTATCTTAATGATGCAATTCATCCAGGACATTAATAGAACTGGCGGTTTTCCGTCGAATAATGCAATTTCGCTTTAAAGGAGAATAACATGGAAATGGTGCTTGCAGCAAAATATATTGGCGCTGGTCTTGCTTGCTTTGGTATGGCTGGAACAGCTTTAGGACTTGGTAATATTTTTGGTAGCTATCTTTCTGGTGCATTACGAAATCCATCAGCAGCAGATAGTCAGTTTGGACGTCTCGTCTTTGGTTTTGCTGTAACAGAAGCTTTGGGAATTTTTTCATTGCTCATTGCTTTATTACTTCTTTTTGGGGTTTAATCATTATCAAAAGGGTATGTCTGTTCTTGCATGAGGAAAGATTTACCCTTTTAGGCTCTTAACTAGAGAGATGCCAGAGAGATGTTTGTCAGTTATCATCAGTTATAGAGGGCTTTAATAAGCTATTTAAAGGATGAAAGAAGATGTTTGTTTCAAGCGCTTATGCACAGAACACTGAAACGTCGATAGAACATATTAAAAAGGTAGCAGAGCATGCAAATCGTGTGTTTCCGCCTTTTGATTTTGTGCATTTTGGTTCGCATTTTTTCTGGTTGGCAATTTCTTTCGGACTGTTTTATCTTTTTATCTCCCGTGTAATTGTACCACGTATTGGCGGTGTTATTGAAACACGGCGAGATCGAATCGCATCTGATTTAGATCAGGCAATGCGCATGAAGCAAGAAGCAGACATTGTTGTTGAAACTTATGAGCGGAAATTAGCAGAAGCGCGTTTGAACGCGCAGGCTATAGCGCAGGTAGCTAGTAAAGAATTAAAAGAAAAGGCAGAGCTTGAACGGAAAGAAATTGAAGAGAGTCTAGAGAAAAAACTCGCAGATTCTGAAAAACAGATAGCAAAAATTCGGGATAAAGCGATGCAAAATGTTGGTTCTATCGCTGAAGAAGTAGCTCTTGAAATTGTGAAAAAATTGATTGACGTTGATATCAGCAAAGAGGCTGTTCGTTCAGTTGTTAAAACTGCGGATTATTGAGGAAGACAAAGATGACTGATACTTTTTGGGCATTTGTTGGGTTGGTTCTTTTTTTGGCTCTTTTAGTCTATTTCCAAATTCCACAGAGGGTTATACACCATCTTGATGCGCGCGCGAAACGTATCAAAGATGAACTGGATGAGGCTCTGCGTCTTCGTGAAGAGGCACAGGAAATATTGGCTGAATATCAACGCAAACATGCAGAAGCAGAAAAAGATGCGCAAGAAATTATTGCAGCAGCAAAGCATGAAGTTGAATCCGTTATTGCTGAGGCCCGTGCAAAAGCAGAAGAATATGTAAAAAACCGCAATAAATTGGCAGAACAAAAAATTGCCCAAGCAGAAGCGGATGCAATACGCATGGTTTCTTCATCGGCGATTGATTTGGCAATTTCTACAGCAGGTACCCTTATTGCAAGGGAAATAGATTCTAACAAGGCAGATGAACTTATCAAAGAGTCTCTTGAGAAAGAATCATTTATCAAAATGAAAACATATCTTAATTAATGATATTTGAGAGATAAAGAACAGTCTCTTTGGTTGCATAATTTTCTCAATATTAATTAATAAAAGTCATAAAAAAGAAAAAATTATCTTCATTGTTTTTATCAGTTAATAGGGTATTTTGATTTTAAATGACAAGTTTTGAGAAGTCTGCAACCGATTGTGTAACAATGTGAGTGCGTTTGAGAAGAGCAAGACGGTTAGCACGAACATCAGTTTTTTTATCATTCACCAATACTTTTTCAAAAAATATATCAATCAATTTTCCAAGTGGCGCTAGCACACTGAGTGCAAATGATAAATTTGTTGCATTGATGGGAGCAAGAACCTTTCTTTCTACTTCACAGATTGCATGATAGAGCTGCTTTTCTTCTTTCTCGACAAAGAGCTCAGGATTAATTTCATTCGCTATTGTTGTGCTTTTTTGAAATTCATTTTCAAGAATATTGGCAGTACGTTTTACAGAGGCTACAAAGTTCATTCCATCGTGGGTATTGATGAAAGCGATAAGCGATTCGACACGACGTGCAACCAATAAAAAATCATCAGAATCTTTATTTAAAACGGCTTCAAGGGCATCGTAACGAGCGCCTTCCTCTTTTAGATAGATTTTCAAACGGTCATGAAAAAAGAATAACAGATCTGATAAAATATATTCTGTTTTTTCTGGAAGCAGATTCTGCAATTGTGAATTTTCTCTTTGAGAGATTTCATATTTATTTTTTTGTTGTAAGAAAAGATTCGTTGCTAACTGGAACAGCGGCATAAGATTGATTTTCCAATCTCGCGAAAGTACAAGCCTAATAATTCCCAATGCTGCTCGTCTTAACGCATAGGGATCTTTTGAGCCCGTTGGTTTTTCATTAATGAGCCAAAAGCCAACGAGCATGTCAATTTTGTCGGCGAGCATAACGGTTATAGCTAGTGGTTCTTGTGGAAGACGATCTGTTGGTCCTTGAGGTTTATAATGGTCTTCGATTGCTACAGCTACGCGAGGATCTTCCCCTTGAAGAAGGGCGTATTTTTGCCCCATAACACCTTGTAGTTCAGGAAATTCTCCGACAATTTCTGTTTGCAAATCAGCTTTTGCAAGGATGGCTGCACGTTTTGCTAAAAGAGGATCTGTTTGTATCAAAGGGGCAATTTCTTGTGCGAGTGTAGCAATGCGTTCTACTCTTTTACCTTGTGTACCTAATTTAGCATGAAAGGTTACATTCAAATGATCAAGTCGCGCCATTCTTTGATCGAGAGGTTTTTTTATATCAAGCTCAAATTTTTTTATAGAAGATTCCAATTGTTGAAGATCAGGCAAATCATGCTGATCGGTTTGCCAAAAATGAAGTGCATCAGAAAGACGGGCACGGACAACCTTACTATTTCCTTTCGAAATTTCTTTGCCTTCATCATTTGCAAGAATATTAGAAACGAGAATAAAATGATGAGAAAGTTTTACTTTTTCTCCTTGTTTGCGGGTGACAAAACATTTTTGATTGGCTCGAATGGTCAAGCGAATAATTTCTGGAGGAATATCAAGGAATGATTTGTCAAAATCACCCATCAGGATAACAGGCCATTCAACAAGACCAGCAACTTCTTCTAGGAGGGGATTATCTTGAACCAGTTCTAAACCGTTTGCAAAGCAGAGATTTTGGGCATCAGCTAAAATAATATTCTTTCGTCTTTCGGCATCCAGAATGACTTTATGGGTTTCAAGTTGAGTAACATAGTCATTAAAGCGGCGCACTTGAAATGGCTCTCCATCACTTAAGAAACGATGACCATAAGTTAAATTATTGCTTTTAAGAGAACCAATTGTAAACGGAATAACATGTGTTTCACCAATTTCTGGTCCGAAGATGCAAAGAATGTTTTGTAAAGGTCTAATCCACTTCAAAGTACCACTTTGTGCTGAATCTTTTCCCCAACGCATAGATTTCGGCCACGGAAAGTTGCGGATAATATCCGGTAAAATATCGGCAATAATTTCTTCTGCAGCTCGACCTTTTTTAACAATTTTAGCAATATAAAAATGACCTTTTTTATCATCATGTCCAATATGCGCTTCAGAAACATCATTTAATCCTGTTGCACGTAGAAAACCATCAATTACATGCTGTGGTGATTTTATACTGGGACCTTTGCGTTCTTCATGGACATCTTTGGAGCGTGTGGAAAGTCCGCGTATGTCCAATGTTAGCCGACGAGGTGTCCAATATTCACGAGCAGCTTCATAGATCAATCCAGCATTCACAAGTTGATCTGTAACAGATTTCTTAAGATCAGCAGCAGCTTTTCGTTGCATACGTGCGGGGATTTCTTCACTGAAAAGTTCAAGAAGAAGATCAGACATTAGGCTTCTCCAGTATATATTTGTCCAGCTTCTGTGAGTAAAAAGGCTTCCCCACAACGGCGCGCGAGATTACGAACGCGAAGAATGTAATTTTGTCGTTCGGTTACAGAAATAACGCCACGTGCTTGCAAAAGATTAAAGATATGGCTCGCTTTAATACATTGATCATAGGCAGGAAAAACACAGCGATGGAATACATTTTCTTTATTTGGTTTTCCAGCATCAAGAAGTGCGCTGCATTCGCGTTCTGCATCGATAAAGTGCTGATGGAGCAGTTTTGTATCAGCAAATTCGAAGTTATAATATGAGTATTCCTGTTCTGCCTGTAAAAAAATATCTCTATAACTTATTTTGTTTTCTCCCTCCAAACCATTAAAGTTAAGGTCATAGACGTTATCAACCCCTTGGATATACATCGCTAGACGCTCAAGACCGTATGTGAGTTCCCCTGAAACTGGAGCGCATTCAATGCCGCACACTTGTTGAAAATAAGTAAATTGAGAGACTTCCATTCCATCGCACCAACATTCCCATCCAAGCCCCCAAGCACCAAGAGTGGGACTTTCCCAATCATCTTCAACAAAGCGAATATCATGCAGTTTTGTATCAAGCCCGATAGCTTGTAGCGACTTTATATAAAGTTCTTGTAGATTGAGCGGAGAGGGTTTGAGAAGCACTTGGAATTGATAATAGTGTTGTAAACGATTTGGATTCTTACCATATCGGCCATCTGTTGGACGTCGAGAGGGTTGGACATAAGCAACTTTCCAAGGGCGTGGTCCTAGAGAGCGTAATGTTGTTGCTGGATGAAAAGTCCCAGCTCCGACTTCCATATCGTAAGGTTGCAAAATTGCACACCCATAGTGTGTCCAATAATTTTGCAAAGTTAATATTAGTCCCTGAAAAGAACGTTTGGGGTTAAGATGTTCAGGCAGTTTCACGCTTTATACTCTTTATATTGAACTAAACAAAAAACAAAGTAATTTTAGTTTCTCTATTTATTATTTCATGTGGTTTATGGTTAAGCATCGTTTATTGCAAACCAAATTTCAACTTTTCTTGAATTTGTTCAGAATTTTCTGGTTTTCCGTCAATTGCGTGGTTCCATTGAAAGATTGCTTCACGTTTACGCCCAACTTTCCAATAGGCATCCCCTAAATGATCATTTAGTGTTGGGTCCTCAGGTTGTAATCTGACAGCATTTTCTAATATTTGCACTGCTTTATTATATTCTTTTAGTTTATAATAAGCCCACCCTAAAGAATCGAGAATATGACTGTTGTGAGCTTGTAAAGCAGAGGCTTTTTGTAGCATACGGAGCGATTCTTCAAGCTTCTCACCACGTTCCACAAGGGAATAGGCTAAATAATTAAGAACCTGCGGTTGATTTGGGAAAAATTCAAGTGATTTTCGCAAGTCAAGTTCTGCTTTTGGCCATTGCTTTAAACGTTCAAAAGCAATACCACGCTGATAAAAGAGTTTCCAATCGTCCTGCTGAAAGTTTTTTATCTTTGTAATAGCGTAGTCTAGAGTTTTAATGGCCTCAAGAAATTTATTGTCCTGCATATAAAAAGCAACGAGCGTTATCAAAATATTACGATCATTGGGAAATTTTTTATTTAACAATGTGAGTAATTTTATTGCTTCTTTGTAATTGTTGTTATTGGCAAGAAGGAATGCAAGATGAAGTTGTCCATCTTTATAATAAGGAGATTTAGGGGATAAAGCGCGATAAAGTTTAATTGCTTGATGTGGATCGTTCAATTTAGCAGAAATGTGTGCGAGCTGAAACAGTGTTGCGTCATTTTGAGGGTATAAGGCGAAAGATAATTGCTTAAAAATACGTGCAATTCGCCCTGAGTTTTTGTAGTTGAGGGCTGTTCCAAAATTATATAATACCTCGGCTGCTCCTTGTTGAGGTGTTTTAATAACTCTCTCTAAGAAAGAATTTTTTTCAATTTTTTCTTGAAAATTTTTAAGGACTTCTCGACCTGACAACATTTGTTCGCCATGCTGGATTGTTTGAAGAGCTTGGTTGCGCATATTATGGCGCAATTGGAATGAGGCATAGGCTATGATAATACGCTCATAAGTATTAGGAGCGATAAGAGTTCCCTGTTTGTTACTCAGTGCTTTAATGAAATATTTTTTTGCATCCTTTGGCCGTTCTGCAAGGTCGCTCATAAGTGCTAGATGATAAGATATAAAAAGATCATACCAGACAGGACCTTTGAGTTTCTTAAGATCATCGATTGCCTGAGATTTTTGTCCAGATCCAAATGTAATCCAAGCGCCGATGAGTTCAGGTATTGGATTATTGGACGTAGGAAGTTCCTTTAATTTCAGAAGAGCCTTGGCATTCTTATAATCTTTTTTGATGAGACTTTCTACTGACAAAGTTAAGGAAACAAAGGGAGTTATAACATCGTTCTCTTTGAGTTTTTGGGCTTGTTGGACAGCTTCTTTAAAGTTTCCGACCGAGAGCATAGCTTCAAGGAGCTCTTTTTGTGTTTCAATGTTATCAGGTTGATAAACCAGTGCTTGTTTAAAATAATTGATAGCAAGTTCTGTTTTATTTTCATGATTTGCAACCCGTCCAGCTAAATAAGCACCTGTAAATGAGCTTGTATGAGTTGCTGCACTTATTTTACTGTAGGTGAGGGATGGCATCAGCATGATACCCACGATAAAGAGGGCAAAAAGTCGAGATACCGTTGCAGAGCACATGGAGCTAATCCTTTTCAAGATAATCAATTGATGGTGTTGTTTATAGATCATATCTCATTACTTTGTTGAGAAATACTGCGATTCTTGCAAAGAATTCAGTTTACGCGCGCAATACAAAATTCAACAGTCTCAACGAGAGCATTATAAGCAAGATTTTCATTCATGGGAACAAGAGCATCAATTGCATATTTTCCATAGATGCGTGCTTGTTCTATTGTATCTGTGATACTATCATACTTTTCCATTAAGTGTTGCGCGTGTGCGAAGGATTCATCATTATTATTGCCATCTTCAAGCGCTTTTTTCCAGAAATCTTTTTCTACCATATTCCCACGCTCATATGCGAGAATAACAGGCATTGTGATTTTTCCTTCTCTAAAATCATCCCCTATATTTTTTCCTAAGTTTTGAGCACTACCGCTATAGTCAAGTGCATCATCAATTAATTGGAAAGCTAAACCTAAGGATGTTCCATATTCACGTAATGAAGAACGCTCTTTATTTCCATAGCCAGCAATAATGGGTCCTACTTCAGCGGCTGCTGAAAAAAGTGCTGCTGTTTTTGCATCGATGATTTTGAGATATTCTGAAGGGCTGGTTTTTATATTTTTTGCGGCAGAAAGTTGCATAACTTCTCCTTCAGCAATAATTGCAGCAGCGTTGGCTAGGACAGAGAGCGCTTCTATGGAACCGACATCGACCATCATTTTAAAGGCCTGGCCCAATAGGAAATCACCAACAAGTACACTTGCTTGATTCCCCCAAATCATCCGTGCTGTAGATTTTCCACGTCGTAAATTACTTTCGTCAATCACATCATCGTGTAGCAATGTTGCTGTATGCATAAATTCAACAGCTGTTGCGAGTTTTATATGCCCGTCACTTTGATAACCGAACATATGAGCAGAAGCGAGCGTAATCATTGGGCGTAATCGCTTTCCACCTGATGAAATAAGATGGTTAGAAATTTCAGGGATCATCTCAACCTCTGATTTTGCCATAGAGAGAATAAATTGATTTACGCAATCCATATCTTTTTGAGTAAGATTGACAAGAGGTTGAAGAGAAATTTGATTATTTCTTATTTGTTTTGGTTTGATAGCTGCACTCAATGTGTTTACTCCTAGAGTATTGCAATGGACATATATAAAATTTACTTTATTCATTAGCATAAAGGGGGTTTGGTTTTGACTCAAGCTTTTGATGTCGTTTAAAAGTGTTAGCTTGGAATGTTATTGGCAAGAAATGTTCTTTAGCGAGTGTAATCTTATTGTTATAAAATAATAAAAAATTTAAAATAGCAGCTGAATGGCAAAAATGCAGTTTATAAAGGTGAGCATTAGGCTTTTAAATGGATAAAGCAGCGAATCAGAGTGGTGAAACAATTGACAGTTTTCACCGCGGGAAATTTTATTTGGTTCAACCCCATAAATATGGTCATCGTTCTGGAATGGATGCGATGTTATTAGCTAGTTTGGTTCCAAGTGATTTAAAGGGCAAGGTTGTTGATTTAGGTGCTGGTGCTGGAGCTGCAGGGTTAGCTGTTGCTTCGCGTTGTCTGAAAGTTCATGTTACCTTAGTTGAACGTTCGGCTTTTATGATATCTTATGCTCAAAAAACGCTTATGCTAAAACAAAATAAACAATTTGCTAGCCGAATTTGTTTGCTAGAAGCAGATGTTACCTTCAAAGGGAATGCCCGTATAAAAGCAGGTTTGATAGATAATAGCTTTGATTTTGCGATTATGAATCCACCTTTTAATAATCCCACTGATCGCAAGACACCTGATCAACAAAAATCTGAAGCACATGTTATGCCTGAAGCGATGTTTGATAATTGGTTGCGGAGTGCAGCAGCGATTGTCAAGCCAGGTGGATACTTAGGGCTCATTGCACGACCACAATCACTAGTAGATATTTTGCGTGCTTTAGAAGGGCGCTTTGGTGGTATTTGTATCGTTCCTGTGCATGCACGTGCAAAGACAGCAGCAATTCGTCTTTTATTTTACGCAAAACGAGGAAGCAGAGCAGCTTTATCTATTTTACCGGCATTGGTTATACATGAAGGTAATGACCATACTTTTTCACCCCGAGTTGATGCAATTAATAATGGATATATAAGCTTGTGGGAACTTTTCTAATAGTATCTTGTGTTTTTTAGTTTATTATTTAAAGTCTACACTTTGTTGTTAGGGAGGTTTGACTTTGGATGAAATTATATTTCTGGTTGTAATGTGGGGATTGATTGGCGTTTTTGGATGGTATCGCGTTCTTCCTTTTTGTTGTCCTTGCCTATTTAATTGTTCTTAATTTATAAGGAGATTTTGTTTTGATGGATTTTATTAAAAGTTTTATTCCACGCCGTTTTTCTTCCGATAAACTTGAAATTCCTGTGGTGCGCCTTCAAGGAGCAATTATGGATTCATCAGCATCTATATCTCGTACCCTTTCCCTCAGTAGGTGTGCAAATCTTTTAGAGAAGGCTTTCGCACACAAAAAGTCACCGGTTGTTGCACTTATTATTAATTCTCCTGGTGGTTCACCTGTACAATCGCGTTTTATCTTCAAGCGCATTCGTGACTTGGCAGAAGAAAAAAATAAAAAGGTTCTTGTGTTTATTGAAGATATTGCAGCATCTGGTGGTTATATGATTGCTTGTGCAGGGGATGAAATTTTTGCAGATCCTTCTTCAATTGTTGGTTCCATTGGAGTGGTTTCAGCTTCCTTTGGTTTTCCGGAACTTTTGAAGAAAATTGGTATCGAACGGCGTGTATACACAGCAGGAAAGAACAAAGTTACATTAGATCCATTTCAGCCAGAAAAAAAGGCGGATATTGAGCATTTGAAATCTCTCCAACTTGAAGTGCATCAAACTTTTATCGATTTGGTTAAAGAACGGCGTGCTGAAAAATTATCAGATGATTCGAATCTCTTTACAGGAATGTTTTGGAGTGGAAAACAAAGCGTTGGGCTTGGTCTGGTTGATGGATTGAATGATGTACGTTCTGTTATTAAGGAGCGCTTTGGTAATGATGCAAAACTTCGACTTATTATGCCTCCAAAAAGTTTTTTAGGACCTAAAACGCCTTCAGGAGTGACGGCACATACGGTCTATACAGTCGTTGATAGTGCATTGATGGCAGCAGAAGAGCGAGCTCTTTGGCAGCGTTATGGTTTGTGATGGAAAGGATCATTCAAGCCAGAGAGATTTTTATCTAAAAACAGATACTAGAAGAAAAAAGGCTTGAAATGATACGAATGAGAACATGTCGTTTATTTTGTATGAGAACTCTTTATATTTATTGTTTTTTAGAAAACGATTAAGAATATTCCAAGCTGTTTATAGGGCTCGTGCTAAAAGTATGGGTAAAAGGGGGAAATTTTTAAAAGAACCCTATGTAAGTGAATATTACGTCATATGATATCAAATGTACAAACTTCGTTCCAAAGACATTCCTATTTATTTACACCTATTAAATTGAATTTAGCTCTACATGTTGTAGGGCAACGTGCTGACGGGTATCATTTAATAGAGAGTTTGGTTTATTTTAGTCTTAGCGGTGATTGTCTACACTATGCACCTTGTGAAAATAATCAGTTTGTTTTGACGGGGTCGTTTGCAAAAGGGCTTGTTTCTCATTTAGACAATTTGGTTATTCGCGCAAGGGACTTTATGCATAAGACTTTTCCGGAATGTGCTCAACCTGCTTTTTTTCGGCTTGTAAAAACATTACCTGTTGCTTCAGGCATTGGTGGTGGCTCAGGTGATGCAGCTGGGGTTATCAGCATGTTGCGTCGGCAGTGGAATCTTGATTGCTCTTACGAAGAATTAGCAAAAATGAGCTTAGTTCTTGGTGCTGATGTTCCCATGTGCCTTTGTGCATTAGAGTATCAGCAGCCGCTTTTGGTTAAAGGAATTGGTCAAGAGATGATACGACTAAAAGAAGCTTGTTCATTAGCAATGGTATTGGTTAATCATGGACAAGAGATTTCAACACAAGCTGTTTTTAAAGCGTTAGAGAAGCGTCATAATCCTTCTTTAAAAATTAATACAGACGCTTTAAAGAGTGTTGATTCATTAGTTGAAGTTTTACAAGAAACGCGTAATGATCTTTTTTCTCCTGCATTAAAAATAGCACCTCAGTTAGCTGAAGTGTTATCTATATTAGATGAATGTGGGGCTCTTTTTTCCCGTATGTCTGGAACGGGAGCAACTTGCTTTGGCATTTTTAAAAATAAACAAACGGCGCAACAAGCAGCTCTTTTTATCAAATCAATGTACCCAAATTGGTTTGTAAAACCTATCATGACTTTAGGAAATATTTGATAAATAAATATAAAAGCTTTTATTTTATCATGATTTTATTATACATAATAAAAGAGGGTAACCAAAGAAATGTGTTTTTTTATTTTTTGTGCAAGAATTCGTGGAATGTTTGAAGAGCCATTTAAAACTGTAATGCTTGCAAAAAATGATCAGGCTACAGAAATAGATGTATGTTTGTTGTATTTGTGATGTATCAAAGATGTTTAATTTGCCGCTTCAACCAAATTTTTCGTGCGAATTGGATTTGCAAAAACAGGGTTTTTTTCATATAGCAGGTGTTGATGAAGTAGGACGGGGGCCTCTCGCTGGACCTGTGGTAACAGCAGCCGTTATCTTGGATAGAGATCGTATTCCTAATGGGTTAAATGATTCAAAAAAACTTTCTTTTTTCCAACGAAATAGACTTTATCATGAAATTTTGCAAAGTGCATTAGCGGTTTCAGTCGCCAGTCTTTGTGCTCGTACAATTGATCAATCTAATATTAGAAAAGCAACGTTAGAAGCAATGCGTCGCTGTATTATAGGATTAGCCATTCCAGCCCACTATGTCCTTGTTGATGGGCGTGATATTCCTTCTGAGTTGTCCTGTCCTGCAATGGCATTGATTAAGGGCGATCAGCGTTCAGTTTCAATTGCAGCCGCATCTATTATTGCGAAAGTAACGCGTGATCGGATGATGGAATGTACAGGACAAGTTTATAAAGGGTATGGTTTAGAGAAGCATGTAGGTTATGCAACGCTAGCGCATCGTACAGCTCTTGATAAATATGGACCAGTTATAGGATTACATCGTTATAGTTTTGCACCACTAAAAGAGTGTAAAAAAGGTAATTAAAATCAGTGATTTACTACAAGAGTAAAGGGTTTTATAATTCATTGATTCTATTATGTTTTTTGAGTGTCTATCCCTAACCTTTTTGAAGCTTTTTATCACTTATTCCTATCTATTTTTCCAGATATAGAATCAGATATTTCTAACATGGGCTTAACTCTTATTTGTTATTAACCGTATAGCAATGATATACGACAAGGGGCGGTAATGGCAATTGTGAGTTTTAAATATAAGGGCTTAAAATTATTTTATACAACAGGTTCCACAAAAGCTATTTGACCAGATCACTTAAAAAATTATGCGTTATCTTAACGGCTTTAACAAGTGCTACTACGCCTGAAATGTTGAGAGCGCCTGCCTTTAAAATACACCCTCTTAAAGGTGAACTTACAGGGTACTATTCTATATGGATGAATGGAAATTGGCGTGTTACTTTTCGCTTTATAGGAACAGATGTGGAGCTTGTTGATTATCAAGATTACCATTGATGAGAGGAATGAAAAAAATGTCGCATAACCCCGCACATCCGAGTGAAGTTCTGAAAGTAGCTTTCTTAGACGAAATGGGGATAACAATACAAAAATTAGCTGATCATCTCCATATGACAAGAGCTTCTTTATCAAGAGTGATTAACGGACATGCTTCTATAAGTACCGAGCTTGCTATTAAATTAGAATTAGCTGGTTTTAGTAAAGCAAAATTTTGGTTGGATATGCAAACAAACTATAATTTATGGCAAACAAAGCAACAGGCACAACCACCTATTTCTCTTCTTGTTTTTGATACACCTCAAACGCCGCTTTGATTTCGTTAATAATTTTGATGGTGCTTTGGTTTGTTTTTTTAGCTGCCGCCCATTGCTCTAACTTTTTTGTAGCTTTTTGATTGCTTCTGTTGCAAGTCGTTTTCTATCGGCTGTTTTGGTACAAAGGGATGCCATTTTATCTTCGCTCCAGCCAAAAAGCGCTTTCATTTGTGAAACCGTAGCACCAGCATTGGCAGCACGTTTTGCTGCTAATTTTCGCAATCGGTGCGCTGATTTTTTAATACCCGCCGCATTACATGCTTCACGAAAGAGGTTGCCAAAACTTTCTTTGACAAGCTTATTTCCACCTTTACCACAAATGAATGTTTGATCACCTATGGGACCAATTTTAAGGGTTTCCTCTAGTTCTGGTAAAATAGGAAGAAAAACATCTGTTTTAAATTGGCTCTTTTCTGTTTTGAGATAAATGATATTATCTTTGACGTCTTTCCAGCCGATACGAACGGCATCACCACGACGCAAGCCTGTATAAAGAAGAACATCAATCCAGACGCGTTCATGTGTACCATGTGACCAATGGTGATAATATTTGTCTATGTCCTCTTCTAGCCATGGCAGTAATCCCCCACTGTTTAAAGATTTTGGTGCTTTTATATTAAAGGCAGGATTTCTATTTAAAAGGGCATTATCAACCGCCCAATTAAAGAGATCGTTTAAAGAGGTCAAAAAATATTTTGCCGCTGCGAGAGTAGCTCGCCTTCTGTCTACGGCGTCAAGGATGTGGTGTTTTTCTATGCTTTTATGTGCACGATCAGCAATATTTTTAGAACCATTGTTCAGAATTCGATATTTAACTTTTTAGTAGATTCTAATTGATTATGCCATTGCATGCTTTGTAAATACTGATGCAATAACCAATCGAAAGAGCCTTTTGTAAGTCTGTTTATTTTCTTGGAGATGCCATTTTGCGCTTGTTTAATAGCCAGCGTATATTTGCTCTGATGGAAATCAATGGACTGTCATAAATTTTAGCTTTTCCACTAATAAATGTACCACCGAAAACTTGTGCATCCCCAAAAACTTTGGCATAATCATAGACTTTTGCATCATCACTTATCCAGCAATTGCCATCATGACTTAGATTGTCTTCTTTTTGTATAAAAGTGCCAAGATCACCTGCCTTTACATCTCCAAAGTCTCTCAAAGCACGGATGCAGTAAAGTGTAATGTATCCACCAACCTCAATTGTTTCATCAGTCAGTTCATATTTCTTTTCCTTGATTTGTGCAGAATTCACCCGTAGCGTGAATCATGCATCACTTAAAAGTTATTAGGAATGGGTAGGGGGCTGGGAGGCATATGGGCACTCCCATTTTTTAAAAATATGCAAATTTATTTTTTTAGATGTGCTTAATTTCATATTTCCAATCAGGCAATGGAATGAGAGCTAATGCGAGTTGTCCTCTATGACACATGCATACATTAGCTTCAAAATAGGTGATTGCAACGCGCTTTTTGTTTAAAAAAATTTGATATAATTTGTTTATTGCACAAGAATTATCCTTGAGAGTTGTATTTTGATAATCTTCAAAAAGGCGATCATAATCTTTTGTGTTTTCAAATTTCTTCGTTTTTCAGAGGTAATTCCAAGTTCAGGCATATGCCATATATTCAATATCAATGTTGTTTACAACTTTCTCTAATTGTCTTTTTGAAAATCCGTATTTTCTGCTTATTGGATTTTTACGAATATCATACAAAAGTTTAATATTATTTTTGATAAGTTGATTGAAATAGTTCTCAAAGGATTTTCTTTCATAGCCAATGGTAAAAAAACAAAAGTTCTCATCTTTAGCAGGCTGTATGATAATATGTTTGATGTTACACACGTTTATTTCCTTAGTAAATAGGTGGGGGCTCTATGAGCGCCTCTTTCCAAAAGGATAAATCCTCCAGTGATTATCACCGCGTTGTGGAGCAAACAGGGGTTAAAGCTGGTGATGGCGGTTTTGATATCACTGTTAAAGATAAAACAACTTTGACCGGAGGTATTATTGAAAGCACAGCCTCGGCAGAAAAAACAGCCTGACCACAGGAAGTATCAGTACCAGTGATATCACCAACAGTGCGCATGCTCAAGCCAGCAGCCATGGGTTTAGCATTTCTGGGAATGACACGATAAAGAACATTGCCAAAAATGTTTTAAATCACGGCAAAACCAAGGATGGAGCAGAAGGGGAAACCAAATCTGCTATCAGTGATGGGAGTATCATCCTTACTGATATAACTGGACAGACGGCGATGGGGCAAGATGCTGGACAAATCATTGGCTCTCTCAACCGTAACACCGCTTGAGGGCATCGTTCATAATCGCGTAGATATGATCAATGATTTATCGGATGAAGGGCTTGGATACTAGGACAAAGTGCGCGAAATGACAAATGTCAAAGAGCATCCTGAGGGAGAAGTTGCGCACGATGAAAATGGCAATGTACTCTATTTAACTGATAAGAATGGATAGTATATAAAAGGCAGCGATGGAAAGTACATTACTCTGTATCACTTTTTAAATGCTGAAGATGAGCAGCATTTACAAGCTGGCTCTGATGGCGCTGTTTATATGTTCTACAATGGCATTTTAAATTCACCCGATGATGCTACGGGTAATGCTGTCCAATTGGCTGTTAATAAAAATGGTCCCCTTTATTTTACATACCACCCACAAGCTAAAGACAGGCTCGTAGAGATTGGAGTAGCGATTTATGAGTATTTTGGGGGATGGAGTAATTCAACCAAGAAGTTACAAGATTTTATCTATCATTATGGCAATACAGGGGCGATCGTTAGTGCGCATAGCCGAGTAGTCTTACAGTGGGCAATGGAATGCGTGACTTTGAACAGCATGGCATTCACGGTATAGCAGAAAAAACAGATATCTATCTTTTGGGACCAGCTAATAACTCTCTATCGATAGCGAATGCACTATATTATGTGAGTGATGGTAAAAAAGATCATATTTATTTACAAAACCATATATTTAATCCCATTGGTACAGGAATTAGTCACAATCTACCTCCTGTTTATAAGGTACCTTTGAAGTTCCCCTATGTATTATCCACCAGCAATTCCAATGATAGAGCAAGGGGGAACGTTTATCGGGCATAACCCTAGTATCCATAAGTGTTATGGTAATGCGGGGAAAAATGTCAAGATACTTATGGAACACATCATAATGATAATACAAAAATTTATGCACCTCGTGCAATTTTAGATTATTTAGGTTTAGGTTATTTATGGAAAAAAAATGAATACACTGTTTAAATTATTAAGTGGGATAGTTCTATTAAGTATTACTGGATGTAACTCAAAGCCTCCTTCAACATACTCTGTTATATGGCAAAAGCCAAGTGTAGACTTTACTGAGGTAGAAAAAGCATCGTTAGAGTGTGGTATATCATCTCCTTATAATATAGATTCGGAAAATAGTAAATTGGATTTAAATGAATGGGCAATGATTCATGGTTGTGTGATTCAATCGGGATTTCACTATAAAATTAAAAATGGAAAATGGTGTGAAATTGTAAAGATGATAGAATTCCAGTGTATCGTCCAAGTGCTGTCATCCCGAGGCGCAGTGTCAAGAAGCGCTTAAATAGTCCGTATTGTAAAAAAAGTATAAAAACACTCTTAAATATCAACACTAAATTTTGCCGTTGATAATCAACAATCAAAATGCTGTATGTGAAGCGATATGACGTATGGAATACACTTAGGTAATCCTATAACGTTGCGTCATAGGACGGATTGTGCACTCTCTAGGGTGATGAGTTTGAGAAAGCCTTGTCCGTCCTTACGTGACAAGTTTTTTTATACCACGTCGTTATAACGTTGCTGTTTTGCTTGCTCGATGACATTCAAAAGATCCGATTGTAACCAACGGGATAAAAAACCAAATTTT